>CBIMFG010000410.1:0-5098 GCA_966243125.1 uncultured Niastella sp. | reverse complement strand
ATAAAGTAAAATACGCTGGTGAAAACATATTGTTTTACAAAGTATAATGGTATTGAGGCAATGTTAGTTACTATCCACCAGAACCAGCTTTCCACTTTCTTTTTGGCCATCAGCCACATACCGGTAAATGCGGTGGAAGAGGCAAAGGCATCTGCCCAGGGTATGGTGGCTGCATAGAAGGCATGCTTTAACCAGGTTAATGCACTGAAGATGGCGATATAAAAAAACGTGCAAAACAACAATTGCTGCACCCACTCACGCCGGGTTGAGAATTGTACGGTTACCACGTAATGCGCCTCTTTGTCTTTTTTTAACCAAAGCACCCAACCATAAATGCTCATGATGGTATAATACAGGTTTACGCTTGCTTCACCGAAAAGGTGGCCATCTATACTGAGAAATATATAAATGACTGTGCTTATAAGTCCAACAGGATACACCCAAATGTTTTCAATTCTTGAAAAAAATACACTTGCAATACCTGCAAAAACCGCGACATATTCAAGCAATGTGGTGTTGTGCATGCCATCCACAAATTGCTTTATGATTTCATCGTACGTCATGTTATAAAAATGCAAGATACTTCTAATGAAGATATAATTATAGCAGTGTAAATTCGGTTATTTTCAATTTGAAACTGGTTTCCGATATTTGGCCACTAAATATTTAACCCCTTGAGCTATTTTGCTAATAAGACCATATGGATCACCGGCGCCTCATCTGGCATTGGGGAAGCGCTTACCTATGAACTGGTAAAACAGGGCGCCAACATTATTATTTCGGCCCGCCGTGAGGAAGAATTGAAACGTGTGCAACAAGCGGCTGAATCATCCAATATATATGTGCTTCCACTCGACCTGGAAGCGCCTGAAACCTTTTTCGCCAAAGTACAGGAAGCCATTGGCGCTTTTGGGCAAATAGATGTAATGATCCATAATGGGGGTATTAGTCACCGGGGCACGGCAAAAGACACCTTGCCTGCTGTACAGCGTAAGGTAATGGAGGTTGATTATTTCAGCTATATAGAATTAACCAGGTTGTTGTTGCCACACCTGGTGCAACGTAAATCGGGCCATATAGTGGCCGTTAGCAGTGTGATGGGTAAAGTAGGAACGCCCCTGCGTTCGGCCTATGCTGCAGCCAAACATGCGTTGCATGGTTTTTTTGATTGTTTGCGGGCCGAGGTTTGGCAGGATAATATTAAAGTGACCATCATTATGCCGGGCTATATTCAAACCCAGGTTTCATTTAATGCGGTTACTGCTTCGGGCGAGAAGTTAAACCACTTGAGTAAAAACATAAAGGGAGGTTTTCCGCCTGGTAAAACAGCTCAGCAGATGCTGAAAGCCATTCAAAAAGGAAAATATGAAAAGTTTGTGGGCCGGCCGTTCTCGCAGGAATGGATGGCATTGCATATGATGCGCTTGTTCCCAACAGTGGCCATTCACCTATTTAAAAAGGCGGTGCCTAAATAAGGAGGAATTACCTTTCGCAGAGCTTTTTCAGGTTCTTAATGCCCTCTGTAAACTGGCGGTTGAGGTTTTTGTGAAACAAATAGCCTTTTAAACGGCCAAGGGGGTATGGGAGCGCGCCAAAGTTTTGCCAGGTTACTTTTGTTTCATCGCTGCCCCAGTCTTCAAAAAGCCAGTTATCGCGGGCGATGGTTTTTACGGGTGTTACAAACTCAAAATCGAAGTGAAGATGGTGCTCGTCAATATCGCGCAGGGTGAGGCTGCCTGTGCCTAGTTTGCTCCGCTTCCATGAATATTTATGACCGGGCCTTTTTGATAATCCGGAGATGTTGCTTTCGCTTTTGTCGCCTTTTTGCTGCCAGGGATTCCATTGAATATAGTTATGGAAGTCGGCCACCTTATCCATTACAAATTCGCATGGTTTTTTAATGATGGCTGATTTCTCAATAAAATACCCATCTGGTAAAAACAAGGCGATTACCAGTAAGAGCACTATCACCACCACCAATATGGCCAAAATATACAGAAAGGTCATAAACCTGCTGTTTTACTGAATTTACTGCTTTCCCTTAATACATCCAAGGAGGTTTACAATTAACCCGTTAAATCGTTTACACATTCTTTGTAGTATGCACAAAAAAAGACCTTCCCATTGGGGAAGGTCCATAAGCTTTTATATAATTACAAGTAATTATTCTGCTTCTGCCACTACCTCTTTCACTTCGGGGATCATCCGCTTCATCATACCTTCAATACCTGCTTTCAGGGTGATCATTGATGAAGGGCAACCACTGCATGAACCTTGCAGCATCAGGTTTACAATACCGTCGTTATAGCTTTTGAACTGAATAGCGCCACCATCCATTTCAACGGCTGGTTTTACATAGTTTTCCAACAGCTCTTTAATGCGTTTTACCACATCGTCGTCATCTGCAGCCACTATATTAGTGCTTTCCTGTTTAACGGTAGCTCTTTCATCTTCATTGATCACCACTTTTCCTTCTTCCAGATATTCTTTTAAAAACTGGCGAATGGTTGGAATTACATCATTCCAATCGGTTTCAACAGTTTTTGTAAGGGTAACAAAGTTGCTGGCAATAAACACCGCCCTGATAAAGGGAAAACCGAACAATTCTGTAGCCAGAGGGGAAGGTTTGGCATTTTCCAGATCCGGAAAATCAATGCTTTTACCCGGATACAACAATTTGTTGGCTACAAACTTCATTGTTTCCGGATTAGGCGTCATTTCTGTATAAATACTAATGACAGGGCTTCCTGTTTTGATCATGATACTTCCTCTTTTAATAAGTTGAATACAAAAATAACAAATGCCTGCTGCAAATGTTTCTTATTTTGAAAATCTTTAGGACCGAAGATGGGCAGGGCGGTAAAGGAGCTTTTAATGGTCGCAATCGTCTTCATGTGCATGGTTGTGTACCCGGCAGGCCCTGTAATTTATTAAATGGGCGCTAACGATCAGTAAAACGGCAAAAGGCAGGATCCATAACTGGTATTGATGCCATATTTGCTTGGCAATCAATCCTGTAAAGCCAATGGAGAACACAATGATGGGAAGGGTATTGTGGTGATGTTTTTTATACCCATGACGCAGGGAATAAACCCCAACAGCAAAGGCCAGAAAGATCATAAAATACTCAAACGCCTCATTTTCAATGATGTTTATGCCTAGTACCGGCAAACTGGTTAAAACCAGGGGTAAAACTGCACAGTGAATTGCGCAGGCAAGAGAAGCCGCCACCCCCATCGCATCCCAGTTTACTCTAAAATTCATGGGCGCGAAGATAAGAAGTAAATCAACTAGCATGCAACTTTGTTGCAAAAAGTTTCGTTATAAAATTATTCCATTGGTGTGGGAACGTGTAAACGTACCTTTGTGACCTGAAAAACCATTTTTAGCTATGCGTCGGAAAACGATCTTTTATATTGGCTTTTTTGTGGTGTTGGTAATTGGCTTTTATGTAGCATTAACCCAGGTTATACCAGGGTATGGCGATGCAAAGCTGCCGGTGGTTAACAGGGTTCAACCTTTTAGTTTTACCAATCAGGACGGCCAGCAGATTACCCAGCAAAGTGTGGAAGGCAAGGTTTATGTGGCAGAATACTTTTTTACCACCTGCCCCAGCATTTGCCCCATGCTCAACGCCAATATGAAAAAAGTGTACGACGCCTATAAGGATGAACCCGGCTTTATGATCCTGTCGCACACGGTAGACCCCTCTACCGATAATGTACCCCGGTTAAAATGGTATGCAGATTCAATGAAGGTAAATACCAAACGATGGGAGTTTTTAACGGGAAGAAAAGACAGCCTGTACCAAACTGCCCGCAACAGCTACCTGCTCGATGACCCCCAGAACAACCTGCAGAACATAAATGAACAGTTTTTACATACCCAGTTCTTTGCTCTGGTTGATAAAAGTGGAAAGGTTCGCAAAATTTATGATGGGCTTAAAAAAGATGAAATAGAAGAATTGAAGAAAGACATAAAAAGATTGTTGAAAGAAAATAACCCCGCCGATCGTTTTTCAAATAATATGTTTGGCAGTTAAGGCTGCTGGTGTTTAATGAATTTATCATGGAAGCGCAGATTGACGAAATACTAAAGAAGAATCAGTTAAGTGTAACCGGTAGCCGTAAAAGGATCCTGGAGCTGTTCCTTATGAGCAATGGAGCCCTGGCGCATGGAGATATTGAAAAGAAGACCGGTGAAAAATTCGACCGGGTTACCGTATATCGTACCCTGCAAACGTTTTTAGAAAAAGGCATTATTCACTCCATTCCAACCCCGGATAATTCTGTACTGTACGCCCTTTGTAAAGATGACTGCTATGAAGGGCATCACCACGATAATCACGTTCATTTTATTTGCAACAAGTGCGGTAAAACTATTTGCCTGCCCGATGTGACAGTGCCCGAAGTAAAAATACCGGGCGGGTTTATGCCCCGGGAATACCAGATGGTGGTGACTGGTTTATGCGCTGAGTGTCGCTAGTGTTTCAAAAAACTTGATCATGATCATTTAAATTTTTTGCTCCGGTTACCCGGCAGCGATGTATTACTGCTGTTTTAAAAATTAATTCGGTGTTCAATAACGGGGCAACATAATTTCTTCAGAATTATTAGCTATGCTATTAAAGACTGATTAAAATTTTACTGAGAGATGTATGAATTCTAAAGCTATATCAATTTTGCTTAAATAATAGAACTCCGCTAGCACACTGTGTTTGGAGAGATGAAAGCAATCAGTTAAAACCTTAGATGTATAAAAAAACAAAACCCCGATGTAGAAACACCGGGATTTTTGGTTAAGGCTCTGATTAGTAGCTATTTTATGATGGAGGACAGCAAATGCTGCCAGATCAAATCATTTATTGTGCTACAAATATAATAGAATGCATTAATATTTTGCATACCATGAACTGGGTATTTTTTTTAGGTTATGGATGAACGTTTAGTTTATCCATTTCTTCCTTCACAAACTGCATCAACTGTTTTATGTAGTCTGGCGAAAAATTAAATACCAGTCCGTCAGCGCTGTACAACTCGTGTATTGTTTTAGTACCACCCAATTGTAAAGAGCTCATATAGTTATTCAATGCTGCTGA
>CBIMFG010000409.1:0-5111 GCA_966243125.1 uncultured Niastella sp. | reverse complement strand
CAAAACATGCTGCAACCGGCCCGGGCCTATGCATCTGCAGCCATGCTCTCTATCAATACACTTTCTTTTTCAACCGAAGCCCTGCAACGCAACCGCTGGCAGGCTGCTATAAGAGCAGGCTCTTTTGGTTTATGGCAACCTGCTGCGGGTATGAACCTGGTGTTGCCCAAACACCTGGCGCTTGGCGTAAATGCAGAAGGGGTGTTCTCAAAAGGCAACTATCCTTATTATATTGATAATGGCAGTGCTTCCCTGCATACCAAACGTGAAAATGCCAGCCTGCGATCATTTCAGGGAGAAATTAATTTGCTGAAACAGTTTGCCGACAGTGCTACCTGGCAGGTGAAGTTGTCGGGATATAACAGCAGCCGCGGATTGCCGGGCGTAGTGATCTTTTATAATGAACGGTCGGTGCAACATTTATGGAACAGTGATTATTATCTACAAAGCCGGTACCGCAAAAACTTCAACAATAACAGCACGGGTTTGCTGGTATCGGCTAAAGCCAGCCGCAGTTATACCAAATACATCGATCCTGATTATTTGAACAATGCAGGCGGGCTCAATAACCGGTATACCCAATACGAATACTACCTCAGTGCAGCGTTGAGCCAGCGTATAGGTGAGCATGTAACCGCCGCAGCTTCGTCAGATGCGGCGTACTCGAAGCTCAATAGCAACATGCCTGCTTTTTCGTATCCTGCCCGTAAAAGTTTTTGGAACAGTTTGGCCCTCAATTATACCCGCCCGCTGTGGCAGTTAAATGGGGCTGCCTTGCTTACGACCATTAATGACGAAGTAAAAACCGGAGTAGCTGCCAAAACCATCAACAAGCTAACACCCTCCCTTGCATTCAATGGAAAATTAACGGCAAACAGCCCGTTTATGGTACGCCTGTTTTATAAACATATTTTCAGAATGCCCACTTTCAACGACCTGTATTATCAGATCATTGGTAATGTATCGTTGAACCCGGAATATGCGCGGCAGTACAATGCCGGTTTGGTGTATTCAACTTCTTTTAAAGGCGGGTTAAAACATTTCAGCATCAGCGCCGATGCCTACTACAATTCAATAAAAGACAAGATAGTGGCGGTTCCCAATAAAAACCTGTTTGTATGGACGATGCTGAACCTGGGTAAAGTAAGTATTAAGGGCGTGGATGTAACCGCAGAAGCAGCTGGCGCCATCAGCGAACAGGTAAGCTGGTTTACCCGTATGGCCTATACTTTTCAACATGCGTTGGATGTTACCGATGCTGCCAGCAGCACCTATAAGAACAGGATTCCCTACACTCCCGATCATTCCGGTTCGGCATTGGTAAGCGTGGGTTACAGGCGCTGGTCGGCCGGTTACAGCCTGCTTTTTTCAGGCACCCGGTATGTATTGGGCGAAAACAATCCTTACAACCAACTCGATGGCTGGGGCATACATGATGTTTTTGTTGCCCGGCAAATAAACATCAAACAATATAACCTGCAAGTAAAGGGAGAGCTCAATAATGTGACCAATCAAAAGTATGATGTGGTACGGTACTTTCCTATGCCCGGCAGAACATGGAAAATAAGTTTGCTTTTTAACAATTTATAATTCATCACAATGAAACACAACAGGATCATTTTGTTTGTAGCGCTTTTGGTAACTGGTATGGTATCATGTAAAAAAGATAAGGACGATACACAGGCGCCCAAGGTTACCACCGGCGTGTATGTATTAAGCGAAGGATTGTACGGACTTAATAATAGCATGATTACCTATTACAATACCAGCACAGGTTTTACCAGTACCGACTTTTTTGCCAAAGCAAACAATGGTACCGGATTGGGTGACACCGGTAACGACCTGTTGATTTATGGTGGTAAAATGTATGTGGTGGTACATGGCTCCAGTGTATTGACAATTGCCGATAAACTAACCGGCCAGAAGATCAAAAACATTGATTTTTTAACTACAGGTGGTGCTGTAAGCCAACCCCGTTATGTAGTGGCTTATAAAAACAAAGTACTGGTTGATGCTTATGATGGTACGGTTGCAGTAATAGATACAGCTTCGCAAACGATTGAAAAAAGAATTACCGTAGGCGCCAATCCTGAGCAAATGGTGGTGCTGGGCGATAAATTATATGTAGCCAATTCCGGTGGCCTGGCAACGATTAAGGATTCAACCATCTCTGTTATCAACCTGAGCACCATGACCGAAATTCAAAAAATAAAGACCGGTGTAAGCCCCAGCTTTATGACTGCCGATGAATCAGGTAATTTGTATGTGATTTGTTCAGGTGATTATTTGACGAACCTGAAACCTAAACTGGCCAAAATCAGCACCAGCTCTAACACCATGGTAAAATTAGCCGATACCATTACCGGCCGTATTGCATACTATAATGGCGCTTTGTATGCAACTGGTGGTTACTACGGTTCACCATATGTACGCAAATTAAGTACTACCGATTTTTCACAACAAAGCCCCAACTTTATAACCGATGGTACGCAAGGTCAAATAACAGAAGCATATGGGATAAACGTTGATCCTGAGAATGGAGATGTGTGGATTACCGATTCAAAAGACTATGTAGTATCAGGCGAAGTGTTTTGTTATGATAAAACCGGTAAAAAGAAGTTTTCGTTTTCTACCACCCCGGCTGCTAACCCCAGTACAGTGGTATTCATAAAATAACTGTTCACGCAAATAGCGTTAAAAGAGGGCATGCACCATTGTTGGCAGCATGCCTTTCTTTTTAATCCCCTCCTGGGAGGGGTAGGGGTGGGTTAGGTGCACTTATTAGTGTACGCATGTCGGTTTATGACATTTTTTCGGCTACTCACAGCAGTTTTGCTGCTGTAAATCAATGGTGCAGACTGTGTGAATACGCAGTATAAATTCATACCCAACATATTCCGGATATTTTTATAGCTTTGTGTCATCCTGGGTTACAGTCAACCTGTCATATTTTTAATTTCAATATCTGTAACCAGGAGTCCTGTTCGCGTAGCTGTTACATAGAGATTCCCGCAGTCATTCCAACCCATTCACCAAACTAACTGCCACAATGAAAGTTGCACAACTTGACGACGTAGCGTTATTACGGGGATTCAACAACCGGGATAGTCGTACTATCAATAAGCTGCATGATCTTACTTACAAGAAATTTTACTGGTTTGCCTATAGCTTTATGAAGGATAATGAGCAGGCGCACGATGCCGTTACCGAGGCCTTTATTGCCATCTTAAATGCACAGGAAAGTTTTGTGAACCTGGCAAATATACATGCCTGGTTGTATAAACGCGTGCGCTGGATCTGCATCAGGGAATTAAGGCGGAGGCAAAACCATAGCAGTACCGATGACCTGTTGGAGCTGCGGGATGAAGCCGCTACTATAGAAGAACAACGAATAAAAGCGGAAGTGTACCACGCTATCTTACTGGAAATTGAACGATTGCCCACCCGCAACAAACAGATCATGCAACTCTACTTCTTTGAAGGAAAAACAACACAGGAAATAGCCGATCTGCTGGGCATGCACGTGAAAACGGTACACAATGTAAGGGCCCTGTTACTAAAATCCATAAAAAATGAATTGGTTCGTAAGTCGTTGACGATGTTGATTGTAGGCATTATGCTTCCCGTTGAATAAAAAAAAGTTGTGATTTTTTCGGGACTAACAACTGTTTGCCTCTTTTTGTTAGCAAGCAGCACACGGCCTGCAAATAACCATCATTAAACCTGGCATATGGCTACAACGACTTACAGGATAGCTGAGCTGGTACACAAGCACATGACAGGTAGCTTGTCGGAACGCGAAAGCATCGAATTAAACCAGATTCTTACAGACCCCGCTAAACGGAAGCTCTTTGAGGAATTAATTGACTGGCCCCAAACCAGGGAGCAGGTAAAGATCATGAGTGAAGCCGATACGCGGAAATCCTGGTTACAGATCCAAGCGGCTTACCCCTTTCATAATAAAAACACGGTATGGAAAAAACTGGCTGTGGCCGCAGCCCTTGTGCTGGTGGCAGGTGGTGTTACCTGGTATACCTGGCATAAATCAGCGCAGCAGGTAGTAACAACAGTAAACCCTGCCCCGGTTACCACCCGGTTAGCAAACAACGACCCGCCATCCCGCAAAGGTGTGTGGAAGCGGGCGGCCGGTTTGGCTGTTTATCTCGACGATCTTAAAAATGGCATCGTAGGGTATTCAGATAAAATGCCGGTGATTAAAAACGATAGCGAGCTGGTATACCCTGCTGTCCGCAGCAGTAATATTCCATTATCCGATACTGTGGAAACCCTGCCCGGCGGTTATTACCGGTTGCAGCTACCCGATGGCAGTAAAGTAGTACTGAACAACGCCTCCACTGTATTATTTGCATCGGCATTCGGCAGCAATGAACGACAGGTGTCAGTAACCGGCGAAGCTTATTTTGATGTGGTAAAAGACGGTCGCCCGTTTTATGTAAAGCTGCCCGGTTTGAAAATTGAAGTGCATGGCACTCAGTTCAATGTACAGGCTTATAAAGAAGAAGGTATTGTGAGAACAACGCTGGTAGCAGGTGCCGTAAAAGTGAAGGCTGGTACACAGGAGGTATTGCTGAAGCCGGGCGAACAGGCGGTGTTTACCAAAAAGAAGAAACTGGAAAAAGTAACGGACCCTGCAGCGGTAAAAAAAGCAACAGCCTGGAAGAGCGGCACATTTGTATTTGAGAACGATGATATTAAAACGATCATTGGGCAGCTTTGCCGCAACTACAATCTTGAAGTGGAATACAAAGGAACTATTCCCAACAAAACGTTTTACGGTTTCTTTTACCGCAACGATCCCGTTGAATTGATCCTGGGGTATTTACATGACCGCTCAGGTATCCAATTTACGAAAGAAGGAAATAAAATAATAGTACAACCATAAACCTTATCCCCGGAGTCTTGCTGCATCTAAGCGTCATCCATTCAAATTCCTTAGCCATTTAAGCTGTGGTCATTAAACGACCAATCCTATTCGTGTTAACCTTTTCCTACCTGTCAATGAATTTTTAAGTAGCATGTAATTGACAGCTTCACATCCCCTGCGGACCCCACAAAGGTTCGCAGGAGCATCTGGAGCAATTCAGATGTTA
>CBIMFG010000408.1:0-5121 GCA_966243125.1 uncultured Niastella sp. | reverse complement strand
GTGATCAGGGCGATTACCCGGATGGTTTTCATACCAGCCTTACAGATTATTACTTTGATAATAACAAGTTGATATTTGTATATGATAATGAAACTTCAAATCCTACAACGACCCCCAGAAGTATAGTGAATGAGGGAAGGTATTACTATTTGGATAATAGGCCTATCAGGTGCCTTGCCAAGAGTAATGCTGACATAAACAAGGAAATTGGAGATATTGAAAATAAAGAGATCAAATTAAGGGAAGGGGTTCCCCATACAGAAAAAGCAAAGGACCTATTAGATAAATTAAAAGCAATGAGGGCTATAAAGAATTAACTTAAGGTGTATCTCAGGTATTTTTACTTTTACAAGCCCCAATTATAACAGGGCATAGATAAGTAAAGCCTATTGCTTTTGCTTCTCCAAATCACCAATCAACGGAATTTCGCGCATCACATTGGCGCGCACATAGGTTTGCACATACATTTCGAGTTGTAAAAACTTGGCGGCATTTTTGGCGCCCAGGATGGTGCTGAATTTTTTGAAATAGGTTTGATGCAGCGTGTTATATTTTGCATCGTTGGTTAATATGCTGGTAGCTAATTTCTCGGCCTTGGCATTATCAAGGTTTTTGTATCCGGTTGCATATTGTTCCAGCAAATTGATACGCTCTCTGCCAATGCCTTTTCTTTTGTCTTCATATTCATCATACAATTTCCAAAAAGCAGCACTGTCTTTTGCAGACAACTCCATATAATCTCTTACCAGTTCCTTTTTATCTTTACCAAAAGCCGACTGAATAATATCAACGTCTTCTTTATTACTTTGCGCCATCACAAATGATGAGATGAGCATCATGGATGCTGTAAAAATAAATAGCTTTTTCATGTTAATAATTTAATACTTGAAACTACAAAACACATTCCGATTGCAACGAGAACAGCGCCATGTAACGGTTAAATGCTAATGCCTTTTCGTTTTATTTACCAGATAATAACCTGCCGACAGTAAAAATATAATGCCTGGTAAGTAAAGTACGTTCCAACCCATTTCTTCCTTTTGTACAAGTACCCGTAAGCTAAAGACGATCAACGCTACCAGCACTGTTTCCCACAATAAATATTTTAAGTCACTAAAAGAATGAACATTCAGCCACGAAGGAAACCGGGTGTTGTCTTCCTGGTGCAACACAAAAATGCGGTAGATGCCATAGCTGAAAATAATAAACAATATTGCCAGCATAAATGAATCAAGCGACTCCACCATTTGCAAGCCGGGATTGAACCATTCTGTTCCGGAAAGACTTTTAAACAAATACACAATGGCCTTTATAGATTTGTAGATCCCTATAATGATAAAAAAGAAGGCATCAATCAAACAGAAGATGCTTACGATCTGAAATGCAAACCTGGGACGAAACCACTTTTCCATGTATCATTTATTTATTGTCAGGGTTTTGCTTATCTCGGTAATTGCCACTTTCCCTATATTCCCTTTTATAATACCCCGCATGGGCCGGCCCAGGTCGAGTGTTATATACGTAACCATCGATGAGAATAAGGCGAAGGCTACAATAATGATCCAGTCTTTTTTGCCTATTTCCTTGCTGGTATAGCCGCCAATAAAACTGGTGACCACGCCAAGAATAAACAACATATATATAACAATGTCGGGCACCCTTGCATACAAGGTCATTTCTATAGTGGTGGCAATATCGAACATGTTATTCAGCGCAGGGATCATGTTATTGGAGGGAATAAGCATATTGGGTTGTTTGGATTGTTGGGCGGCCCGCATCCATAGTTGGGTACGTGCTTTTTCTGCATCCAGTTTTGCTTTGTTTAATAGATCCGCGTTGGCAACATGATCATAAAAAGAAAGGCGGGCATCAATGTACTTTTTGAAATCTGCATGAAAGGCATCTTTCACACTATCGGAATAAAGGTTTGAGCGAAGCAGCGCAGTGCCTATATCATTGGCTTCTTCTATTATAAGATCGCGCACATTCGAATATCGTGCAGCCGACATACCAAACGTGAAAGCAAGTATAAATGCCGACAAGCCAAATATTGCACTAAGCAGGAAGCCCATACCTTTGGTTTCACTCTCCTGTTGTTTCCATTTCTTCGCGGCCATTCGGCCCAATTGAACCATTAACAACATGGCAAGAAATAAGAACAGGCAAAGTACGAGCGCATCGGTTCTATGAATAAAAGAATGCTCCATTCTGCCTGTGTAAGGTAAATGGAAGAAAAAATAATATAATGCGTTGGCAGTGGTTAACGGTTAACAGTATGCAGGTTTACAGTAAAAACACATTACAATTGCGGATCAAGTATTTCTGTAAGCTTATCTATCATTTTTCCCCAGGCCACTTTGCTTTTCTCCACAAAGTCTTCCTGACCATGGGGCATTTCATGTGTTAAGGTAAGTTCGCAACCATCTATTACCGGGGCAATATCAATAACAACGCGCGATTGGCTATTGGTGGGATCTTCTTTTACTGCCCAGGTAAAAACCAAATGACTGGGGCGATTAATTTCCAGGTACTCGCCCGTATGCGTGAATGTTTTTTCCTGCCGGCGAACAACATAGGAAAATGAGCCGCCAATCCGGGGTTCGTTCTCAAGGCTTACAATTTCTTCCTCTCTCATTTCAGGCCCAAACATAAAGCGCCCGATCATTTTTGTGTCAAGAAATGCATCGAATACACGTTCGGCCGGAACGGAAAATAATCCCTCTACGGTGGCAGCAACAGGTAGCTTCATAATTGAATTTATTACCTGAGCATCAAAATTTGTGCCCCCATGGGGCGGACCTTTGCTGTATATAGTAGTTTTATTTTTTCAGCATTTTTGCTGTCCATTCGCTGGTGGCTTGTACCAGCATACTCATAGTATCTACCTTTTTGCCGGCTTTAAAACTATGATCGGCGCCTTCCAGTTTTACCAGTTTTGCTTTCTTAAGAGAGCCACATACTTCTTCTATCAGGTCCCACTGCGCCAGTGTATCTTTTGTGCCCTGTAAAAACAACATCGGCACTTTTATATCTTTTAAATGTTCTGCACGATCAATAGATGGTTTGCCAGCCGCATGCAAGGGAAAGCCATAAAAAACGATCCCCTTTACTTCCGCCTCGGGATGGGTTGATAAATACTGCGACGACATTCTGCCCCCAAATGATTTGCCCGACGCAAACAACGGCAATTCAGGAAACAGATCGCGGGCTTTGTTAATGGCCGCTTCAATGGTTTGATGAGCGACAGCCGGGGTATCGGGCCGGCCTTTTTTATTTTCCATAAAAGGAAAGTTGAATCGCAACGTTCCGATATTAACGGCTGATAAAGCTTCTGATAAGGTAACCATAAAAGCGTGGTCCATATTGGCGCCGGCGCCATGTGCCAGGGTTAACAGGCAGGTGGCATTGGTGGGTACATCATACGCGGCGCTAACTTTTCCCATGGTTGAAGATACCGGTATAGTGATTCGTTTAGTGCTCATATTAGCTGATTGATGCACTAAAGGTAGATCATTGTACCAATTCGATGGTTCCTTTGTGATGATTGTTATCCTTTGCGCATAGCTTCTATATCTTCCAGTTTTCGTGGCAGTGATTTACCCAATTTCTTGCTGCCGCTGTCTGTGATCACAAAATTGTCTTCGATGCGAATGCCGCCAAAGGTGCGGTAATCGTTCAAAAGTTCATAATTGATGAACGAAGTATGCTTTTGTTCTGCTTTCCAACGGTCAATTAATTCAGGAATGATATAGATACCGGGTTCAACCGTAAGCGTAAAACCCGTCTTTAGCGTCTTGCCCAGGCGCAGCGATTTCCAGCCAAATTCCTTGCTTTTCTTAAGCTGGTCATCATAGCCTACCAGTGGTTCGCCCAGGTCTTCCATATCGTGCACATCGAGGCCTATCATATGGCCTAAACCACACTGAAAGAACATGGTATGTGCACCGGCTGCTACAGCCTCTTGCGCGTTGCCTTTCATTAATCCAACTGCTGTTAATCCTTCCACCAGTTTTATACAGGCTTGCGTATGTACTTCTTTGTATTGAATACCGGGGCGCAATAATGCAATGGCGTGTTCCAGTGCATTGAGTGTAACGTTGTACAGATCGCGCTGGCGGGTGTTAAAGGTGGCACCTACGGGAAATGTGCGGGTAAGGTCGCCGGCATAGTGCGCGGTGGTTTCTGCACCTGCATCAACCAGCACCATATTTCCTTCCTGCATGGTATTGCCATGATAATGATTGTGCAGGGTTTGGCCATTAATGGTAAGAATGGTGGCATAGGAGAGGCGGCCGTAATTAGCAAGGGCAATGGCTTCTACTTCGGCGGCCAGTTCGTATTCCTTCATACCGGGGCGGGCATGTTGTATGGCGGCCAGGTGCATATCGGCTGAAATAGAACAGGCCTTATCCATTTCCTGTATTTCCCTTTCTTCTTTTATTTCACGCTGCGCTATAACCGCGCGGATCAATGGTTCTGATACAAACTGTTGCAGTTGCTCAATGCTGCAATTTAACCAGGCTGCCAGTTTTATTTTGTTTTCCGGCCGGTAAGGCGGTAAAATATGTATGGGTCGTTGTGCTTGGCGGGCTTCTGCCAACAGGCTGGCCAGTTTAGCCTGGTTATCGCTGGCAGCAATACCAACGGATTCGGCCAGCTCCTGCACCAGGGGTAGGGGGCCTGTCCAGATAATATCATCGATGCTGGCATTTTCGCCAAACAACATCTCTTTGTTTTCATCCAGGTCGAAAATAACAGCCAACCCCGGCTGGTCAATACCAATGTAATATAAGAAGGTGCTATCCTGGCGGAAGGGGTAGCAATTATCTTTATAGTTCATGCTGCTGTCTTCATTGCCCAACAGCAAAATAAGGCCGTTCCCTAATTTTGATTGCAGTTGTTGGCGTCGTTGTGTATATACTGAGCGGTCGAAAGCAGGTAGGTTCATGTAGTTTTTTTTCGAAATTACGAAGATGGTCTCATCCAAAAATAAAAAAGCCATTCTGTAGAAACAGAACGGCATTATTGATCGTACCCTTAAAAACTATCTTTAATTTCTTGATTTTACTATTGTTTGTGTACTGAACGCTGCGCCGTTAGCCACTTTAATGTAATAGGTGC
>CBIMFG010000407.1:0-5125 GCA_966243125.1 uncultured Niastella sp. | reverse complement strand
TATTTTCTTTACTGAAACGTGGAAGCATATTTCTTGTATCCGTTTTGTCCAATTCCACGTTTGCGTTTATTGTTCCTGTCAAAAAACCTTTGCCTAAAGGACTAAATGGAACAAAGCCAGTACCTAATTCCTCCAATGTAGCAATAATGTCGGTTTCGGGTTCACGGTAAAACATGGAATACTCACTATGCAAACTCGTCACCGGCAAAACAGCATGAGCCTTGCGAATGATTTCGGCAGGTGCTTCAGACAAACCAAAGTGTTTTACTTTACCTTGTTGAATTAAATCTTTTACCGTTCTTGCAACGTCTTCAATTGGCACATTTGGGTCATAACGATGTTAATAAAACAAATCAATTACCTCAATTCGTAATCGTTTCAAAGATGCTTCGGCAACGGCTTTTATAGTTTCAGGATGACTGTCTAAACCAAACCTTACGTTTCCATCTTTGAAGCCGAATTTTGTTGCAATGACCACATTATTTCGAAATGGTTCAAGTGCTTCGCCAACCAACAATTCATTGTCGCCATAGCCTTGTGCCGTGTCGAAAAACGTAATGCCTTGTTCAACTGCCGAACGAATTAATTGAATACTTTCATTTTTTGTCGGTGCGTTTGGGAAACTCAAACCCATTGCACCAAAACCCAATTCAGACACTTCTAACCCACTGGTTCCTAATTTTCTTGATTTCATTTTTTTTCTTGATTTTAATTGTACGATGCGAAGGTTGTTCAAGTAAAAATGAAACTGTTTGCCATTTGGCAAAAAGTAATTTTAGCGGGTATTTTTTCGTATTCTGCTTAGTGAAGATTGTGTAATGCCCAGGTAAGAGGCGATGAACGACAAAGGAATACGGTTTGCCAGGGCCGGAAAATTTTCAATGAATTCATTGTAACGGGTAGCAGCATCTTGTGAAACCAGAATGCTTCTCCTTTCTATTTTTTCATTGTGTTGCTTGTTGTTTATTTTTTGAATAATGTTTTCCCAACCTATTATGGTGTCAGAAATTTCTTTCCAGTCCTTTTTTGAAAACACGGTGAGTTTGCAGCTGGTAACAGAAGGTGTATAATTTCCTTCGGAATTTGGTCCGTCTAATATCAACAGGTTTTCGTCAATAAAGTAACGTGTGATTTCTTCACCTTTGTTGTTATAGTAAAAGACACGAATAACTCCTTCCGTCAAAAATCCTATTTGCTTTACTGTTTTCCCCGCTTCCCAATAATATTCGTCTTTGCGAAGCTCAATTTCTGTCGCTTTGCTTTTTATTAGGTCAATTTGTTGCTTGTTCAGATTGCCGAATTGTAACACATATTCAATAAATTTTTCCATTCAGCAAAGCTAGAAATTGTTGTCAGTCGGGCATTTTTCATTTGGCAAAAAATGTCGGATGGAGCAGTCGCCTGACATTGTCTGTAATGTATATTGGTAAAGCTTTTTGTTACATAATGGATTGATTTTCAAAATGAATTATATAAAGCTTAAGTGTGTATTTAAAAGGCCGGCACAGACGCTGCCGGAAAACAGTTGTTTGACGGGAAAACGATTACCGGGAATCCCGCCCCGACCAAATATTACATTGATCCCAATCCAAAATTCAGCTATGGACTGAACAACTCGTTCACCTACAAAAACTGGGATGTGAACTTTTTTTATCCGCGGTGTTCAGGGGCATAAGCTCTTCAATCAGGTGCTGCTGAATTATGAGTCTGAAGCAAGGTTGCCGAGTGCAAACACAAAACCGGCCGACCGGTACCAACAGTACCCCTGCGAGCTATGTGAATTGGGTGGTGTTTGATGAACAGTTCCGGTATGTTGCTGGTGGCGCAGATATGGTAGGCGCGGCTAACAAGATCAAAAACCACAGCAATACTACCATCCCAACCATCACGATCCCCAAAAATGGGTATATTTATGTATTTTGTAGTAATGAAACGCAAACGCAAGAAGTTTTCTTTGACAATTTACAGGTTATACATACGCACGGGCCTATAACGGAGGAAACGCATTATTATCCGTTTGGCTTGACGATGGCGGGGATAAGTAGCAAAGTGATTGGTAGCTTAGACAATAGGTATAAATTTAATGGTGGATCAGAGCTTCAATCCAAAGAGTTCTCAGATGGTTCAGGGTTAGAAATGTACGATGCAAAATTTAGGTTATTTGATGCTCAGATCGGAAGGTTTCATCAGATTGATCCACTGGCCGATATGTCTTTAAATCTCTCAGCATTTGCATTTTCGAATAACAACCCGATACTTTTAAATGATCCATTGGGTTTAAAAGGTGATACAGCCGTTTTACCTTCCGTAACGGTTATGGGATATATAAAAGAGCAGGTCAGTGAATTCAGCAACTGGTTTACAGGTAGAAATGTGAATTATCAAGGTTCGGGTTGGGGACATGGACCGCGCCGGACATTAGCGAATGCTTTTGGTTTGGGTAACAAAGCTAATAATTTAATAGAGTTGGGTATGCATTCACAACTGCAATCTTCTCAAGTGAATTTGACGGGAGGATTACTGGATAAAATAAAATCCGATCCCGCAATGGTGGCCTTCCAGAAAAAAATAATAGCTTTTGTAAAATCCGATCCAAGGTTTAAAAAAATAGATTTTAAATTATCAAACAGGCAGGTTGTGGGATTTGGTGGTGATAGATGGGTAAGTAAAGATGAAGATTGGGGCGCAGTTAATGGCAACAATCCTGCTTTCCATGCGGAAACATGGCAAGTCGCAGGGAACGAACTAACATGGGCACTTCGCAATGCAACCGTTGAATATACTGCCACAGTTAAGTCGGATGGCACTGCCGTTATCTCTTATCATTTAAGTGACCAACTTGATTTGAGTGGACAAAATGGTCGATCAGCTGCTTATAGCAATATTAGTAACACAACTGGATTTTTTTATCACAATATTTTCGGTGGAAATAGTAGCATGCAAACGAATGCCGATTGGAAAACAGTAATAAAATAACTAGAATGAAGATATTAATGATTATGATAGCTTTATTTCTTTTTTCATGTATTAATAACAATAGAAAAAAGGAACAATCAATCGAAGATAATTTCTATAAAAGCAAAGGGTCATATGATGCTGCTAGAATACCGCTAATTAAGCCATACGAACTTATAAGGCTGAATGGTAGTAATGAGTGGGTGTTAAACTTGTTTGAAATACCTGGCTCGATATCAAACGTAAAAGAAATATCTGTTAACGAAGGTTTAATTTTTCTACATTCCGGAGAGACATACTGTAATAATGAAAAAGTTAAAGAGTCTTGGGTTATTATAAATCCTGCCAAGAATGAAGAGCGATGCTTTAGTCATCAAAATGAATTTGAAATGTCCGCCAAAAAAAAGATAAGGTTTGATATTCCAGATTATATTTTTAAAGAGTTCAATAAAAAAGGAAATATTGTATGGTAAGTAATATTATCCGTTTGGGTTAACGATGGCGGGGATATCATCTAAAGAACTGAGCTTTGGAGCGCCTGAAAATAAAAGAAAGTATAATGGAATAGAATCTGAAAACTCACTTGACTTGAATTGGCGAGACGTCTTTTAGGACTCATGATGCTCAATTAGGTAGGTGGTGGCAGATAGATCCCAAACCAACGGAGATGATTTCTCCTTATGCGGCCATGAAAAATAATCTCATTCTTCTAAGCGATCCGCTTGGCGACACTACATGGGCTTATAATCAGAATGGTGTTCTTTTGGGAGTTGTCCCTGATAAGCTAAAAAACCAGGTTCATTTTCTTAAAACTGATGGTGACCCGGGACAACAAATCAATAAAAAGACTTAAGCAAAAATGAGCTTAACGCTTTAGGCAGAACAGTTGCAGAAATGCGAAAACTTGCCCAAAAAGCTGAGTCTCTTGGCCCGGGAGTTTTTGGCATGATGGGCAAGGAACTCACGTTTGTTGGTACAGTTGGCCCTGATAAACAAATACACCTGACGGGATTGGCTATTGATGATAGAAATAAACAAAATAACGATGCAGGTGAAGCTAAAATAAACGAGGCATATCCTGATGCGAAATCCCAGTCAAATCTGGTATTGTGGGGGCATATACATTCAACGCATGGTGATACATCACCAAATCCACAAAGCGCATTTGGGACGCCGAGCCAGGGAGCAGATTATGGTAATTTTTTATACCGGAATGGAGCAAATCAAAAAGGACCATCTCCTGCTATAATTGGTACTATATATGGATTACGGTGTATGGATCGAAGGAAGATTATTCCAATAATAGTTATATACTTTACAAATCATTAAAATAATATACATGCAGGTTCACCCTGTGATACTTTTAGTTTGTATTCATTTGCTTTTGCTGGGATGTTCTGACAAAAGCACTACCCTCGCTGATAATAAAGGATTGTCAAAAGTGGAAATCGATTCCCTGTCCAAAGCAGTTTTGCAAAAATTCTCGATTAGTGGTGATGAATATAAAAATGACAGTAACAGCCTATCTTTTTATTGTTGCAGAAACTACGATACAATTACCCTGATTCAAATTAAGAAGCAGAAACAAACACTATCCGGCGTATTCTATCGGATTTTACCAACTTATCATCGGTTTATAACCGATTATGCTGATAGAAATGCTAAGCTTATTTTTTTTGAAGGCTTTAGTTTTACAATTGATTCAACAGAATGGCAGTCGATCGTTAATCAGGCAAGATTGGTTTTACAGGAAAAAATAAATATGAATGTCCCAAAATTTACAGATGCAACGACTTATGGCCTTTTGTACAACCATCAAATACAACAGGGACGCTCGGGCGCTGGTGATGTTATCTTTGACAAGTTTGACAGGTTTTTAAAGGATTCTTTTTTAGATAAATTTATTCAAGCAAGAAAGCCGATAATATTCAAGAAGACCAAATAATGGATTTAAATATAGCCGCAGCGCCCGCTGCGGCTATATTGTTACTTGCTGCCAGCGAGGTTCTTTTGCAGATCGGCTTTAAGCAGGTAAGCAGAAATAAAATCCTTCACGGTATTTAGCTGCTGCGGTGCGAGCTTTTGTATTTTTTGAAACATCGAGAGCAGTTCCTGGTCGCTGATATTTTTTTCCATCCGTTCACTTACTGCACCGAATATAAGTTCATCA
>CBIMFG010000406.1:0-5125 GCA_966243125.1 uncultured Niastella sp. | reverse complement strand
GAACCGATCAAAAGACGTATGTAACGGTTCCCAATAAACAAATGGTGGATAGCATACTCGATAACTTATCGCTGCGTACACAAAGAAGGGCTTTTGTACAATTAAAGCTGCATGCCGATACACCGCACGATGCCGTAAACCAATTTGTTTTAAGAGTAAAAAACTATTTGACCCAGCGGAAAGATAAGGTTGAGAGTTATAATGTGTTTCTCTCTGATATAGTAGAAAATGCTTTCATTATTCATGTTGAATTTTTTGCGGCGCCCATTCCCGTAGCTGATTTCAATGAACTGCGTCAACAGGTAAACCTCTCACTCATAAACCTGATGGGAGAAATAAATATCAGGCTTGCTACCAAAGAAGATGGAAAACAAATAGTGTAAAAAACATGGCTGCCCCTTGGGGCAAAGTAATTCCTCCTGCGGGCGGAGTTCTCCCCCGGCGGGCACGTTATGCCCTCCTGCGGGCAAACCCGATTCTCATTGGGGCGAAGTGATTCCTTCTGGGGGCACAGGTTGCCCCCAGCGGGCGAACGCAATTCCCAGGCGGGCAAAGCCATTCTCCATGGGGCAAATACATTTCGTCAAGGGGCAAAGCAAGCCCCCTGCGGGCAAGTCACGTTTCCAGTAAAAGATCAACGGGTAAAATTGAAAGGGAAGTAAACTACAACTTCTTTAAAGTAAACTTACTCTGTTTAAAACCGGGTTCTTCAGAAGGGATCTCAATTGTCATTTGATTGGTTTGCAGGGAATGCAATTTCAATGACATAGTACGATAGGCTTTGGAAAGACCGTCGAAGCTGGTTAATACAATAGACGTGTTGTTTGAACCTATTGTATAGGTGCCTTTGAATTGGGCGCTGTTTTCACTATTGCCACTCCATAAAAATGATTTGTCTTTATTAAAGACCAATTTAAACCGAATGGCTTCGGCTGCAGATAATACTTTTCTCAATTCCTGTCTTATGCGAAGGCTGTCTGCTTTTAAAACTCCAGGTAGTTTGTTCTTTTGTTTATAGTTTTCTACCATATAACGCAAACTGGCGAGGGTGTCCTGAAAGTCGAGTAAGCGATCGGTAGTTTCCCAACGGGTAACGTACCAGATGCCGTTTATTGAACTTTCATTTACGGCGGTTTGGGCATGGGTATGGTACCCATACATAAGGGTAAGAGCTAGCAGATATTTCCACATAGTTGGTTATTGTTACATGGAATTTACAGAATTTTAGCTACGTGCCATAATAACTTTGTTCTCAAGTATTGAGTATTCATTACATGATTAATTTTTGCACTACAACGCAGCTTTTATTTCATGTAAAAATCCTTTTAATGATTGCAGGGATTGAATCATTTCAAAATGGGCAGATGCTTTGGAGTTTTTCTTCAGAAAATCTTTGGCGCCTTCAATGGTAAGTTTGCGGCGACGCAGGAGGTCATAAATAAGCTCCAGGTTTTTTATATCAATTGGTCTGAAATGGCGATCGCCTTTACGGTTTTTGCGGGGTTGAATAATGTCGAACTCATTCTCCCAAAAACGCAGGAGCGACTGGTTTACGCCAAACATTTCGGCTACTTCTCCAATGGAATAATACTGGCGTTGAAAAAGGGTTTCATCATCGGGAATGTTTACCAGGTCGGCCTCGGCATCGAAGGCCTTGAGCGATTTACGGCCCCGGGTGCTCTTTTTAACCGGCGTTGTGACAGCTTCTGCCACTACGGGTTCTTCCTCAATTTCGGGGCTTTTAGCTGCTTCTGGTTCTGTTTCGGTTTCAGTTTTTAACGACTTAACCCGAACCCCCACAGAGGCTGCATTTTCCTGATCTGCGGGCGCTTCACTGAATTCAAAAGTAATTTGGGAGTAGTTGCGGTTGTCCATAAGTCAATTGATAACCTGGTAAAATTGTATTAGCTATCAAATATCGTGCAGTAAAGATACACAGGCAAAAAACCGCTTGTTTAAGGAACTTATTAACTATTCGGGAATAATGTGGAAAACCTTAGCTTTTATCCCTTAAAACACAGGCTGTTGGCGGTTTTCAGGCTTGCAAAAAAGTTCATAAAAAGGAGCCTTAAATGCAATTAAACCCCTTTATTTTCAGTAAATTTGCAGGATTAATTTTTTATAAACTTCTTTGAGTATTCCACACGAATCTATGGCTACAGAAACTACGGAAATTCCTATTAATGCCAATAACGGTTACGGAGCAGATAGCATTCAGGTTTTAGAGGGTTTAGAAGCAGTGCGCAAGCGCCCTGCGATGTACATTGGTGATATTGGAGAAAAAGGTCTCCACCACCTGGTGTATGAAGTAGTAGATAACTCTATCGATGAAGCGCTGGCTGGCTGGTGTAAAAATATCATAGTTACTATTCATGAGGACAATTCTATCTCAGTAGATGATGACGGCCGTGGTATTCCTACGGGCATCAATACCAAGGAAAAGAAGAGCGCCCTGGAAATGGTAATGACGATCCTGCACGCGGGTGGTAAGTTCGATAAAAACACGTACAAAGTATCCGGTGGTTTGCACGGGGTGGGTGTGAGTTGCGTGAACGCATTAAGTACCAAGCTGCATGTTACCGTACAACGTGAAGGCAAGATCTTTGAACAGGAATATAACATTGGTATACCACAATATGAAGTGCGTGAAATAGGCGCCAGCGAAAAAACCGGTACCCTGGTGCATTTCTGGCCCGATACCACCATTTTTACAGTTAGTGTATATAAAAAGGATATTCTGGAAGCCCGTTTACGTGAGCTGGCTTTCCTTAACCGGGGTATTCGCATCATGCTGATCGATCTGCGTGAAAAAGACGATAACGGTGAAAGTTATTCCAAGGAGTTTTATAGTGAAGGCGGTATTATCGAGTTTGTTGAAATGCTCGATAAAAGCGCGGGCCGTACCTCTTTTCTTCCCACCATTATTAACGTTGAGGGAAGAGATGAAGATACCAACGTTGCGGTTGAAGTAGCATTGACCTATAACGATAGTTACAGCGAGCATATTTACTCCTACGTAAATAACATTAACACCATTGAAGGCGGTACACACGTTACCGGTTTCCGCAGGGCATTAACCCGCGTATTCAAAAGCTATGGCGATCGCCAGAACCTTTTTGAAAAAGCGAAAGTTGAAATTGAAGGTGATGACTTCCGCGAAGGGTTAAGTGCTATTATCTCAGTAAAAGTTCCCGAGCCACAGTTTGAAGGACAAACAAAAACAAAACTCGGTAACAGTGAAGTAAGTGGTGTGGTTGATTCAACCGTATCAAAAGTACTGGAAGCTTACCTGGAAGAAAATCCCAAGGAAGCAAAAAATATCAGAGCCAAAGTTATATTGGCTGCACAGGCAAGAGCCGCTGCACGTAAAGCTCGCGAACTGGTGCAACGTAAATCGGTGTTAACCGGTGGTGGTTTGCCTGGTAAACTGGCTGATTGCAGTGATCGCGATCCTGAGCGTTGCGAGCTGTTCCTGGTTGAGGGTGACTCGGCCGGTGGTACTGCCAAACAAGGCCGTGAGCGCAGCTTTCAGGCTATTTTGCCACTTCGCGGTAAGATCCTGAACGTGGAGAAAGCCATGGAGCATAAGATCTACGAGAACGAGGAAATTCGCAATATGTATACTGCGCTGGGTGTAACAGTAGGTACACCTGAAGATCCCAAAGCGCTGAACCTGGCAAAGCTCCGTTATCACAAGCTCATCATTATGACCGATGCCGATGTGGATGGTAGCCACATTGCTACATTGATCCTTACTTTCATTTATCGTTATATGAAAGAAATGGTTGAGCAGGGTTATGTATACATAGCACAGCCGCCATTGTACCTGGTTAAAAAAGGTAAAGAATCGGCTTATGCATGGAATGAAGAACAACGCAAAGCACTGGTTGAAAAACTGGGTGGTGGTAAAGAAGAAAGCGTTGGCATTCAGCGATACAAAGGTTTGGGTGAAATGAACGCGGAACAATTATGGGAAACTACCATGAACCCCGATAGCCGCACCTTGAAAAAAGTTACCATCGAAAGTGCTGCCGAAGCCGATCGCATCTTTAGTATGCTGATGGGTGATGAAGTAGCGCCTCGTCGTGAATTTATAGAAAGCCATGCTAAGTATGCACGCCTCGATGTGTAATTAGCTGGTAGCAAATTTTAAAATGTGCAAATGAAAACAAATTCATTTGCACATTTTATTTTTTAGCACAATGACTACCGTTAGTAAAGACACTATGAGTTATTCGTAATTTTTACCAGCCGGTTTTTGATTGATGTTGCTATTACATATTCTAAATCAAGGCTAAAGAACGGGAATATAAAAAAGGCGTATATTTAAACCCTGTTTTAGTGTTCTGGCTAAGATTTTGTAAGACTAGATCAACTTTTTTATAATTATACTAACCAAGTAAAAGAAGCAATTATGTCTGAAATTACACTCACCGCATACAACGTAAAAACTAAAGAGAAAGGTGTTCCTATTCAGGATGCGGTAATTACAAAAACTGCAAAAGGTGCTTATATGGCGCAGGGACACGATGGTAAAGGAAATAAATTAACCACTTTGTTGGGCGAAGCAAAAGCATTGGAAGCTATTAAAGCTGGTATTGCTAAACAAGGCTGGGAGTAAAATTTAGAAAATCAGTCAAAATAAAAAGTAAGTCAAATGAGCCAACTAATATGACTCATTTGACTTATTTGAAAGTAAATCGCAACCTTATCACTGATCAAATAAAGTTCAGGTAATCGTATTGGCTGCCAAGTATCTTCTTATCATCTGCCTGCAGCCATTTATTCAGGATTGTGGCGTATACATTTTTGAAATCTACTTTGTATTTAAGATCGCCTTCCTGCAGATCTGCCAGATCGGGCATTGCATTTAACACACCTTTTTGTTGTAATCCACCACTTATCAAAAACATATTATTAGCAGTGCCATGATCGGTACCGCCGCTGGCGTTTTGTGATACCCGACGGCCAAATTCTGAAAAGCTCATTAACATTACATCCTGAAAACGATTGTTGCTTTTAAGGTCTTTTACAAAAGCAGTAATAGCATCATTCATTTCGGTGAACAATCTTTTTTGCTGTCCTTCCTGACCTACATGGGTATCAAAACTTCCCAGTGATAAAT
>CBIMFG010000405.1:0-5145 GCA_966243125.1 uncultured Niastella sp. | reverse complement strand
ATACAGAAACGGGATTCCTATTGATAAACAATACTTTGAAATATTCTCTACGTTAGCAACTCCACCAACCCCTCCCTTTCAAAAAGTATGGTCCCAAATTTTACAGCTGACCAGCCTTCTTTCAACTGATAAGTAAATCTCGGTTTACCATCATCCAGATAGCTGTCGATGTAATAAAATGCGGCATGACTCATTTCATCTACCTGCAACTCTTTGAGTTTGTAAAAGTGGGTAGATAATAAAAAATAAGAATCCGGGAATTTCTTTAGTCCTTTTAAGGTTAGCGTAAGTATATTCAACGCATCCTCCACATTGGTTCCGCTAAACAATTCATCAAACACGGTAAACACCTGCGCTCCTTCGCTGGCAGCAATTATACTTTCTTTCAGGTTTATAACTTCCGTCATAAAATGACTGTACCCGCTATTGAGGTTGTCGCGGGCATTGATGTATACATTTATTTCAGCTGCAAACATCAACTTGCATTCAGCTGCGGGCACGGGTAAACCCAGCCTTGCCAGGTACACGCATAAGGAGATAGAACGGAGCAGCGTTGATTTGCCCGACATGTTGGGTCCTGTTAGTACCAAGACATTTTTTTCGATGTGGATCGAATTTTTTACCGGATGTTTTATAAGGGGATGAAAAAAGTTGGTGAGGTAAATTCCTTTATCAATAAACTGAGCGGGAACAAAGTTGGCTTTCTGAGCAGTTACTGCAATGGATAAATAAGCTTCAAAAAGAAAAAATTCACTCCAGCATTTTAGTAGTTGTCCGCTTTTGAAAAGCGTATATAATCGCTGCATAAAACCGGCCACTGTACTCAGAGAAAGATTATTTCCGTTTTCAATTAACAATGACCATTCTTTTTCAAATGCACTTATTGGTTCTATTATGTCACGAATTGATTGTTTGTACGAAGCAGGGAATTGATTGAGATCTATACCAGAAAAATAATGCCGGTATATTTTTTCGAACAGCAGCAACAACTGAATTGACCTTGACAACAGTTGTTCTTTTCGTCGCCTGCTGAAAAGCAACTTCAGTTTTGAAACCGGCGGGTAGCTGTGCAGCCGGCAACAAAAATCATATCCTTCCTCCAGGTCTCTTTTATAGGAAGCAAGATTTTTTATTTGGTGAAGGTTGGCAGTAAATCCATTGATCACCTGTTGCCGCTCCACCGCTTCCGCCATGGATTTGGGCAGGGTATGAAAAAGCATCGTTAGTGCCTCGTAAGAATGCCGGTTCAGTGAATTTTCGAAGAAGGGAATGATTTCCGAATTTATATTAAGATCTGAAAAGTTCAAGTCAAATTATTTTATCAAAACTATTGTTTTGAGGTAATTTGACCAGAACACAATTCTTAAAGCTTTCTAAATATTGCCTATGCCCGTTTTCTGCTGATGCCGCCACAGTTCCTGAAAGGCAGCACTGTTATTACGCAGGTGCTCAAAGTTGCCTTCGGCTACAATTCTTCCATGATGTAAAACATAAATATAATCGAACTGGGTTAGCAAATGCAGGCGGTGCATAGAGGAAACAATGGCTTTATCAGCAAAGGCGGTGAACAGCTTTTCATAGATCATGGCTTCTGTTTTGGGGTCCACGCTGCTGGTAGGTTCATCCAGCAAGATCACTTCGCTTTCCCGGGCGGCCAATATGCCGCGGGCCAATGCCAGCCGTTGTTTTTGTCCGCCGCTCAAATTCACGCCTTTTTCTCTGATGTCAGACGCCAGCTTTTCTGGTAAATTCATCACCACATCGGTGAAGTGCGCACTTTCACATACCTGCATGATCTCTTCTTCCGGAAAAGGCAGGCCCAGGGTAATATTATAAGCAATGGTATTTTCAAAGATCTCGGGTTCCTGCGGAAACAACGTAACCGATTCATTGAGTGAATCAATTTCAAATGGTTTACCATCTATCCTAACATCCGCTCCCGGTTCAGCCATATACAAGCCGCGTAATAACGACAGCAAAGTACTTTTACCGCTGCCGCTCTCTCCTATCAGTGCGATTTTTTCACCACGTTTTATGCGGATATTTAATTGGTGCAAACTGCTGGGCGTATAGGCCTCGTTGTAGGTTGCGCGGTGTGAAAAGCTCAGTTGTTTGATCTGTATTTCCTGCCAGTTTGCAGGTAGTTCATCCGGCTCTTCGGGCCGGTGCTGTTGCGTATAGGCTTCGCTTATATTACCAGCTGTTTGAATGGAGGTATTGAACTGCATCACCTCGGTATACTGCCAGGCTACATTCTGAAATACACCGGTGAACTGGGTCACATAACCCAATAAGGTAACCAGCCCGGCAATATAAAAAACCTGGCCCGGTTGCCAGTTCTGGTAAATAAAGCCCGCCACTACTATGCAATAAATAATCGCCAGCAACATATCGGCCACAAACCATTTCCATTCGTTGATGAGTGCATTCTTTCGAAAGGGCGCTCGTATCTGTTGCACTTTACGCATCAACCCCGATTCCATACTTTTCTCCAGCCGCAGCGTAATTACGGTCATGATGTTGGAAAGCGTATCGAATAAAGTTGAGGATACCGCATGCTCCTTTTCATTTACCTGGTCGAGTGTTTTGATAAAGGGTTTATCAAACCTGCGGATGATTATAATATCCAGCACGCCCAGCAATACGGCAATACCGCCAAACAAAGGGGAGAAGTACAACATGGCTATTACCGAAAAAAAGAATTTGGTGAGCGTGTACAAATACATAAACCCCTGATCAAAAAATTGCCGCAACGCTTCATGGGCTTTTCGAATACGGTTAATGGTGGCGCCGCTGTGGTGGTCCTGGTGCCATTTGGCCGGCAGGTGCAATACCTGGTGGTATTTTTCCTGCAGAAAGTTGCGGCTCATATTAAAAGCCAGGTTGCGCTCCATAATGCGCGCCGGCCCATGCAGGCTCCATTCAAAAAAGCGGATGCAGAAATAACCTGCCACGTAGAGTAATGTATAATACCAAACCCGTTGCGTATCGTGCTGGATCTTGTTTACAAACCAACCCAGCCAAATAGGCCCAAGGGCCGAAATAAAATTCGCCACAATAAACATGGCATATATTAAAACATATCGCTTTCTTTCATTGCGGGCATAGGTCCAGGCCGTTTGCAACAGTGACAGGTAAGGGTTCTTCGCCATTGATCTTCATTAAACGGCGAAATTAGCTATTTAATCTTTTAGGTTATTGGAACAACCTATTGCAATTTTTTCCCAATACAAAATATCCCTTATCCTATCAGGATTTGAATTGCCGGCAAAGAAAGTTATTGCAGGCATTAAGAAAGTGTTATTTGTGGATGTCGGCTCTCAAATTATCAAGCAACCTGAAAATTTTCGTTTATTTGTGCGGTTTGATAATTGTCAAATACACTGAATTAATTGATTCAGTGCATAGAATAAGTAGATTAATGTTTCTGCGATGATAATGGATGAAAAATTCGAAAATATTTGTCAGATTAACTTGATTTTTTTTGCTGAAGTATTGAATAAATACCTTTAAATTTACCTCGGATTTAAAAACGGTATTAAGCACCAGTAATAAGAATGTCACCTCTGATTTTTAAAATTGAGTTGAAAGAAAAGTGAATAAAAAGCCTCTTAATTAATCCCTGATATAAAAGCGGTCTTGATTTTTAGCATCTGTCTTCCTGCGAATTATTCTTCATCCATTATCCGCATTTCGTACTAATATTTTCCCCTACCCGCTGTTGATCCATTTATCCATTATTGCAATTCAATACATAAGTGTAATTATCAAATTCCAGGCAATGGGAATATGATTGGCGAAGCCGTTTTTTCACTCAACCAATGAGTGACGTTCTAAAGTTATATCTACAATTTTTCCAATACACCTGAGTTAATTAATATCCTGCGCTCTGTACCAGTCTCGCGTTTTTTTCACATGTACTAGCCCGTAACAGTTCGTATTATTTATTCATTCCCTGTAAAAAAAGGAACAAGCATTATTATGTCTAAATCCCTGGCAACATGGGATTATGATAGGCGAAGCCTTCTGTTCGCCCGTATTTGTATCGTGCAACCTTCACAAAATTATTACTTATGGAACCTACCAGGAATTGGTATGCGGTATATACCCATGCCAAGTGGGAAAAAAAGGTGGCTGACCTTTTAACGCGAAAAAAAATTGAAAACTATTGTCCGCTCAACAGGGTAATCCGCCAATGGAGCGATCGAAAAAAAATAGTAGAGGAACCATTATTCACCTGCTATGTGTTTGTAAGACTATCTGATAAAGAGCGCATACCGGTATTACAAACCGAAGGGGTGCTCAACTACGTGAGTTGGATGGGCAAGCCCGCTGTTATCCGCGATGCGGAGATTGAGTTGATCAAAAACTTCCTTATTGACCATATTAATGTACGCCTCGAGAAAATGGACGTAGGCATCAACGATACCATCCGCGTAAAATATGGGATCTTTATTGAGCAGGAAGGAAAAGTGATAGAGGTGCTTGATAAAACAGTAAGGGTGCTATTACCTTCTTTAGGCTATGTAATGGTAGCCGAATTACCTAAATCGCACGTTGAAGTAGTTAAAAATAAACGCTGAATAACCCATCTATTCTTTACCAGCTGTCATTCCAATTTTTTCACTTCAATTTATTTACTGTGAACTCTGAGAATTTCCAACATGAAAACAGGGTAACCCAACCAACCTGTCTTTACAAAACTGCTGTAGCAGTTTTGCTGTTAGGTCTCTTTATTTCATCCTGTGCCAACACAAAGAACGTTGTTTACCTGAAAGATGCAAAGGATTCAGAAGTAAGCATTCTCGACAAACTGGAGCCCGTTATTCAAAGGAATGACCTGCTTAGCATAACGGTCACCAGTCCGAACGCTACAGCAAGCCAACTGTTTAACACAACCGTTGCCGTATCAACGCAGGTGGTTGGTTATACCAGTACGCAGGCAACCGGTTACCTGGTTGATCAGGACGGCTACATAGACGTTCCCATGCTGGGCCGGGTAAAAGCAGCCGGATTAACCAAGAAGGAGTTGAAAGATAAAATAAGCAACCTCCTTATCGATAACAAATTTCTTATACAACCCGTAGTTACCGTTAGGTACCTGAATTTTAAAGTAACGGTGTTGGGTGAAGTAGCCCGCCCTAT
>CBIMFG010000404.1:0-5145 GCA_966243125.1 uncultured Niastella sp. | reverse complement strand
TCATTCAGCGGGCCACTAATTTTTACAATGGGTTGCAAAAAAAATAGCTGGATAGTATTTGTGATGCTCCTTTGCTTCCAGCCGGTAATGGCGCAGCAACGTGCAGACTTTGTACTGGTGCCAAAAGGCATGTACGAAGTAAGTAAGAATGCCAATACCCAAGCCCCATTGCGCAAAGTTCAAATAGATAATTTTCGCATTGCCACTTGCGAAACAACCAACCGGCAATTTGCCGCTTTTGTCGCGGCAACCGGTTATGTAACCGATGCAGAAAAAAGGCACAATGCGCTGGTGTTTGAGCCGGGTTTGGATGAATTTCGCTGGCTAAGCGATAGTACTGCCTGCTGGCGCTATCCGAATGGGGTAAGCCGCGGTGGCATCAACAACCGCATGAACCATCCCGTTACCTGTATCAGTTACCACGATGTGCAGGCATATTGTAACTGGGCAAAAGTAAGGTTGCCAACGCTCGATGAATGGGAGGTAGCCTGCCGGGCAGGTACCCGCACCAATTATTTTTTTGGAGAAAGTGACAAGGCCATTCAATCATACGCCAACATCTGGCATGGCCACGATCATAAAAAAGCCGATACCACCGACGGCTTTATGTATACTTCTCCCGTAGGGCATTTCAAACCCAACCCCTGGGGACTGTACGATGTGTATGGCAATGTATTTGAATTTTGTACGGGTAAACTATCGCCCAATGAAAGAAACGCCATTGCGCATGCCCGGGGCGGCTCCTGGTGGTGCAGTAAAAATACCTGTCATGCTTTTAATTCCTACAACATAGGACAGGTGCATGTACGCGCTTCTTTTAGTAACCAGGGTTTCAGGGTGGTGAAGTATTAAAAGAATTTTCTCTTGCTTATTCTTTTCTCGCGAATCTGTTTCAGCGTTGAATTGGTGCTTTCGCCTTCCTGCGTTTTTGATAAGCCAACCCGTTGTGATAAATAAATGCCTGTATGTCCGCTGAAATAGTAGGCGGTAAAGCAGGCAATGGCATAATAAAGCATGTAATCGCCGCCAAAGAGTTCAACCCCCATAATGGTACAGGCAATGGGTGTATTGGTAGCGCCGGCAAATACCGCAATAAAACCAAGTCCGGCCATTAAATCAACTGGTGCACCGGTAAGCACGGCAATGGCATTGCCTAATGTAGCGCCAATAAAAAACAGGGGGGTTACTTCGCCGCCTTTAAAACCCATCCCGAGGGTAATGGCCGTGAACAGGATCTTCCAAAACCAGCTAAAATAACCAGCACCGCCCGGCGAAAATGCAGCAACAATCGACACGCCATTGGGATCAGGATTGGTAACACCCAGGCCCAGGTAATCGCGAGTGCCCAACGCCAATGTTAATCCGATAATCATAAGACCACCAATAACGGGGATCAGCCATTTTATTTTTATAAAACGATTGCTGTAATTTTTGATGGTATGAGAAAGTTCTGAGAACAGATAGCTGGCCATTCCAAATAAAACACCAGCCAAAATCACTTTTGCCAGCAGCAAATAATCAAAATGCAAAAAGGAAATGTTGCTGGCGGCCACCGCTTTGAAAGTAATGTGGTATGCGGTGTGGTGAATGCCATAGGCTGAACAAGTAAAATCAGCCAGCACACTGGCCATAAAGCAGGGCAGGAGGGCCTTGTAATTGATGCGGCCGATAGTAAGTACTTCCAAAGCAAACAGCGCTCCGGTAACCGGTGTGCCAAACACCGCACCAAAGCCTGCCGAAATGCCGCACATCAATAAAATGCTTACATCCTGTTTATTTAATTTAAACCAGCGGCCTAACAAAGCGGCCATACTGCCACCCATTTGCACCGCAGTACCTTCCCGGCCTGCAGACCCGCCAAAGATATGCGTGATAATAGTAGTGCCCAGCACCAGGGGCGTCATGCGGCTGGGAACACCGCCACCCGGTTCATGAATTTCCTCCATAATAAGGTTGTTGCCAGCCTCCGCATTTTTACCGAGGTATTTATATACTGCATAGATCAAAATACCAGCAAATGGGAGTAAGTACAACAGCCAGCCATGCTGCCAGCGCAGTTCCGTAGCTTTTTCCAACAGCCATAAAAACAACGCAACCAATGAGCCCACAATAAAGGAAACCGGAATAGTCAGGATCGTCCAGCGAAGCAGGTGATAAACGATGGTAAGGTGTTCAAAGCGGTTGTTGAGTTTTTTTATTACCATTTCCTTGCGCGTAAAAGTAATAAAAATATGATTAACATCATTAAAAATAAGGTGATTTAACGGTTACGCCGCATGTTATAATGGTGTACTTTGGTGATGCTTACACTTCATGCTGTTGGGTGCCCTGAAAACCTGATGTAACCATTTCACTAACCAATCAAAAAAGAGAAGATGGCACAGTCTAACACACCAAAGCAGGATTTAAATGATCTTTTTCAATTAAAGCAAACCAATGCACCAAGCCCCGAAGCCAATACTCTTGTTCACCTTATCTCAGACAAGGTGGGTTCGGAAATTGTTTGTGACACAGAAGCCCAGGGCCATAGTAGGCCTAATAATCTGACCCCTGATCAAATTTTTCTTGAAGCCACAGAAGGTTTTATTCCTTTATGGGAAAAAGGGACCATTCTTAGATGGCGGTTCCAGAAACGTTCGCTGGTTAACTTTGTCAATCCCGAGGCAGTCAGAGAAGCTGTCAAACAATTATTAAGCAAAGCACTGGCTAAATGGGGCGATGCAGCGCCAGTAAAATTTACGGAAGATAACGATCTATGGGACTTTGAGATCGTAGTGAGAAGTGGGGAGGAGTGTACCCCCCGCGGCTGTGTACTCGCCAAGGCATTTTTCCCCGACGCTGGCCGTCATGAATTGATCGTCTATCCTAAGATGTTTTTGCAATCACCTAAGGAGCAGGTGGATACCCTGATCCATGAAATTGGCCATATATTTGGGCTCCGGCATTTTTTTGCAAAAAAACTGGAGCAGGATTTTCCTGCCGAGAACTTTGGTTCGAATAATGTAAAATTCACAATCATGGAATATGGCGAATTCAGTGAGCTTACCGACAAAGACAAATCTGATCTAAAGGAGCTTTACAGGTTGGTTTGGTCTGGTGTGTTAACTGAAATCAATGGTACACCTATCAGGCTTGTAAAGCCATTCCATACGTTGGCGCCTACGCTTGATAGCACGTTTGCCTTGCGGGAAGCTACAGCTGCGCTTAAAAAAATTACAAAGGAAGAATTTACTAAATACCAATAGTAAAATAAGTGGTTTTAATGGAAGAGTCCCGACTTTCCGCCAGTGGGCGGGTAGATCGGGACTTATTTTTGAACATACTATTAGCTTTGCGAATTATATACAGCCGCAAATTCATTGGCAAAGTCTTCCAGTTTTATTTTGCCCCATACATCCGGTTTATGCGTTCTATAGTGTTCAAACAAAATACCGCTGTTGATGGCGGTTCCCATCTCTACATAAACACTCGCAATGGCTGCAGGCATTCCCGCTGACGTCATTCCTGCGTAGGCTTCTTCATTGCTGAATTGTACCCAGGGCAGGTTGGGTTTGTTGATAGCTGCTCCCAGCACTTTAACAACTTCATTTATTCCACGTTCTTCGGTTACCACATAGCGATAGCTTTTGCCTTCAAAAGAACCTTGCAGTTCCTGCGCGGCTGCAATGGCAATGTCTTTGGGGTGAACCATCACTAATTTGGAAGTGCTGGCATAGTTGTTTCCCATAATACCCATATGGCGAATGGTGCCAATGTCGTACAAAAAGTTGATGTAGAAAAAGCCAGCCCGTAAATGTTTAACGGCAACGCCTTCGAGCGTGTTCAACGTTTGTTCTACATCATGCATACCGGCAATAGGGCCGGTGCCTTCACTTAAATGCGCCCCAATACTGCTCAGGTTTACAACGCGTTTTACGCCCGATGCTTTTATGGCTTCCCGCAGGTTGTTGCCTGTTTCGCGGATGTACTGCCGGTAATTGCTTACCGCAAAGTTGGGCGGAACCATCGTGTAAATGGCATCGGCATCTTTAAAAGCATTGGTTAAGAATGCAATATCCGATACAGAACCGATGGCCGCTTTGGCGCCTACAACTTCAATATTGTTAATCTTTTTGGGGTCGCTGCTTATAATGGTAACTTCATGACCATTGCTGATCAATAGTTCTGCAAGTGGTTTGCTGATATTTCCCAGCGAACCGGTAATGGTGATTTTCATGACCTGTTGATTTATTGTTATTGCAAAGCTATCTTTGAGCAAAGATCCATACAAGTACTGACTCCAAAGTAAGTGGCATGACAAAAGTTAAAGAACAATCAACCCGCAATCAAAATAAGGACCTGCAGGAAATAACCTGTCCCATCTCTTACGTAATGAACAAGATAGGTGGCAACTGGAAATGCACCATTTTGTATTACCTCATGAGCGGTCCCAAACGCTACAGCGAATTGAAAAAATTAATTCCCGCTATTACCGAGAAAATGCTGGCCCAGCACCTGAAGCAATTGAAAGAAGATAACCTGGTTTACAAAAATGAGGAGCAGGCAAAACCACTGATCACTATTTACAGTTTAACGCCGGCTGCTGATGAACTGCGCCCAATTTTAATGGCCATGGCCGACTGGGCTATCAAGGATAATAAGAAGCAGTTTGAGCATTTGATGGCGGAACAGGTGGCGTAAGATCACTGTATCACCCTCGTTTCAATAGGCGAATAGTTTATAAGCCCACCCTGGCCGATGGCTATTGCGCGGAACCAGTACCGTTTATCTGAGGTCAACTTTTTAAAAGTATATGTTCGCAGCGAACTGGGTTTGTAAGTCCAGATGGTGTTGGGACCTGGCGGTTCGGTGGTGTATTCAAATATAAAGGCAACGGCACCTTTTGCGTTTTTAATTCGAGCTGTAGCTTCGCCCGGTTCGCCCAGAATAACTTCCAGTTGCCCGATAAATGGTAATACTTTTGCTTTGCCCTCTGCAGATATATTGAATCCGCTGCTTAGTAATAAGAGTCTATCGCCTTTACAAATGGCATTTACATAATCGGCCAGCTCGTTCAGCAAATTCACTATGATCTCTTTTTTCTTGTCTTTATTGGCCACTCTTTCTTTATCACGACCCATGGCGTGAGCAAGTGCAATTCTATAT
>CBIMFG010000403.1:0-5158 GCA_966243125.1 uncultured Niastella sp. | reverse complement strand
CTCCTTATCAAATGAAAGGGGTTTACAACAGCACTTCCTATGGAAATAACGTGGCTTCTTTCACTTTCCCCTATACATTTGTTCCCAATGGATCAGTTGCCAGTCAAACAACTGCCGGTTTTGGTTTAAGTACAAGGGTACCGCCTCTGACCTTGTCGCCAGAGTTTACTACCTCTTATGAAGTGGGTTTGAATTTGTCATTGCTGAGAAATCGCATCAGCATTGATATGGCTTATTTTGATCAGGTAAGTACAGACCAGATCCTCAATGTGGGGCTGGCGCCATCTACCGGCTTCAGCACGTTTACCGCCAACGTGGGTAAAATGACCAATAAGGGCATAGAAGCGTTGGTTACTGTTACACCTGTAAGTACCCGCAACATCCGGTGGGAAGTATCTGCCAACTTTACTAAGATCAAAAACAAAGTGGTATCTATTTATCCCGGAATTACCAGCTTCCAGTTACCTGGTAGCGTATTTACCGGAATAATTCCTTCTATAAAAGAAGGATATCCATATGGCGTTATCATTGGTGGTTTAATACCAAAGGATACCCTCAGCGGCCAGCGCATTGTTAATGCTTCAACCGGATTGTATGCATCGGCCATTGGTAACCAGGTAATAGCTGATCCCAATCCCGACTTCCAAATGGGCTTTACCAGCAATTTGAAAATAAAGAACTTCAGCCTGGCCTTAACGTTTGATTATATCAAGGGTGGACAGATATTCTCATTTACTTCTGCAGCATACAAGTCACGTGGCGCATTAAAGGAAACAGCTGTTGACAGAGACAAACCGCATGTGCTGCCTGGTGTGGTGGCTGATCCTAATAATAAAGGCAGTTACCTGCCAAACAACATCCAGATCAATTCTCAGGCCTACTGGCAACAAATGGGAAGCTTGGGAAGTGAATTCAGTGTGTACGATGCTACTACTTTCAGGATGCGGGATATTTCAATTGGTTACGACCTGCCTTCTTCTATACTGGAAAAACTGAAGATCAACAGTGTAAGGTTTAGCCTGTTCGCCAACAACGTATTCTATATTGCTCCCAATGCCTTCTTTGATCCACAGCTGAATACGCAGGGTGCGGGCAATTTGCGTGGCCTTGATCTGCAGGGTGCACCCAATGCAAGAACTGTTGGTGCTGGTTTGAAAGTTTCGTTATAATTTAAAAAAAATCAGGTATGAGAAAACTAATTCTTTCAATAATAATACTGGCCGCGTTATCATCTTGTAAAAAGTTTATGGATGTAAACGATACGCCTAACAATCCGCTTAGTGTACCACCTTCTGTAATGTTGCCTTCCACTACCATTGGTATTGCCTGGGTAAACTCCAATGAACTGGGCAGGGCTACCGAGGCAATGATGCAACATATAGCCGGTACAGCCAATCAAACCGCCACGTATGATGTATACAATCTTGACAATGCCTTTGATAACAGCTGGAGTCTTGAAATTTACAATGGATCTGCAAATAACCTGGTTAAATTAATTCAGGATTATTCCGCAACCAGCCCCGCTTATTCAGGTATTGCCAAACTGGAATTAGCTTATGTATTGTCTATAGCTACCGATCTATGGGGCGATGTTCCCTATTCCCAGGCTGCTCAGGGATTAAAGTTTCAATCTCCCCGCTTCGATAAAGTAGAAGATATTTATCAGGGTAACGCAGCCGACAGTATTACCAGCTTATTCGACCTGGTAAAAGACGGCATGGCTGATTTGGATAAAACCAGTGTATTAAAACCAGGCATCAAAGATGATCTGGTTTATAGCGGTGTACTTGACAATTGGAAACGGATGGGTAATACGTTGCTGTTGAAATTTGCCATTCAGCTCACCAACGTAAATCCTACGCTGGCAAAATCAACCATCGACGCGGTAATAGCCGGTAATAATTATATCAATTCAAATGCAGTTGACTTTCAGGTGCCATTTAGCTCATCAACTGGCTCACAGAATCCTATATATACTTTCAACAACTTAAACCGTGCCACCGACCAGATGTTGAGCTCCCGTTTTTTAAATCTCATGCAAAACCTGCACGATACGGTACGGTTAGCCAAGTACTTTACCAAACCCAATGGCGTGTTCACCGGGTTTGAAAATGGTTCAACCGCTACGCCCGTTCCTTCAGCCAGCAGAAGCAGGTACAATACTTACCTTACAGGAACAAGCGGCGAAGCTCCGATAAGGTTATTAACCTGGGCCCAGGTAAACTTTATTCTGGCCGAATCGGCCCTGATACTGAAAACCGCTGGCGATCCCAATGCCTACTATCAGGCAGGCATTAAAGCCAATATGCAAAAGATAGGGATGACAACTGCAGAAATAAACACCTATTTCACCGACAACCCAACTGTGGTTACGCTGAGCGGTTCGGATGAAAACAAACGTAAACAGATCATTACGCAGAAATACATTTCCTGGGTTGGAAATGGGATAGAATCATATAATGATTATCGCAGAACGGGCTATCCTGAACTGGTGCTGGCACTCAATGCTGCCGGGCAAAACCCACTGGTATTGCCAAAGCGCTTCCCGTATACGCCTGGTGAACAACAAAGAAACCCACAAACGCCCAACCCCATTATAAAAACCGATGTGAAGATCTGGTGGGGTAAATAGACGCTTGTAATTTCCGGCCTGTTAATATTATAGGTTCTATAAAAAATTATATCATGAAAATTATCAAAATATTATCTGTTGTAACTGCAGTCCTTGTCATGAGCAGCTGCGAGAAGTCGGAGCTTGACCCAACACTCAATCAGGTGGCTGTTACACCCGTTACAATTACCAATGCCAACTACCTGCCCGATCCTGTTGTTTCCACATCCTTACAAGCTGGCGGTAAGATCGAGATTGCGCTTTCCGTTCCAGACGGAAAAACAATTAAAGAGATCACCAGAATTGGTACTTCTACCTCCGCTGCACTGATGTTGAATTCCGGCACTACAGGCTTTTATAAGTCTACGCCTATAAGTGTAAATAGTTCCACCTATACATTTACTACTTCTATCTCTGAGTATTTCACCATCAATCCGGTTAGCCCTCAAAATCTGGCTGCCAAGGCTGATGCTGAATTGAGTTACCGTTTTTATTTTCTGGTAACAATGTCCGACGACTCAAAGGAAATTTCAACGCCGGTGCGTGTGCTGGTATTGAAATGAGATGATTTGTGTTGATATAACATACTACCCTCCCGGTATATCGGGAGGGTTTTTTATTTTATTTCCTTCCTATAACGGTTTTTTATTGTCTGTTACCTGCTGACAATTTTTCATTTAATCCTTTAATATTACTTCAGTCCTTACCTTTGAGCCCCCTACCGTTAACCAGACAAGATGAAGGAGTGCTAATCCGGTAATTGTTTTTGATCAATAATTTTTATGAAAGATCAATGTGGCAATACTGGTAACATCCTGATAAACCGTTACTAAACCATTAAGTTCCTGATTGAAGAAAATATCATGACCCGTTGTATGATCCTGGTCATGGTAAGATCATGTATGTTAGATGCATACTGTTGCAGCGCTCTTGTGGTTTAATTGTCCTTCTTTAATCGGTTTTTTTGTTATTCACTGTTATAACCTATATAATAAATACTAACTCCGATGAGAAAGCTCCTTATGTCCCTATGGTGCAGTTTGTTGCTCCTGTCAGGGAACCTCATTGCCCAAACTCGTACCCTAACCGGGAAGGTAACTGATGCCAATGGCAAACCCGTAGCCAATGCTTCGGTAGTTGTAAAAGGAACAAAAGTGGGTACTATCACCAATACCGATGGTTCTTATTCGCTGAACGTACCTGTAGGGGCTAAAACCCTGGTCATTTCTTCTGTAAACATGCAGCCCGAAGAAATAAAGCTCAGCACCGTTACTGATTATAGTCTGGCCTTAAAACCACAGGATGAATCTATGGATGAAGTGGTGGTAGTGGGCTATAATACCATTGCCCGCCGTTCGCTTACCGGTTCGGTAAGCAAAGTGAGTGGCGAGGCATTGTCAAATAAACCGGTTACCAGCTTTGACCAGGCGCTAACCGGCAAAGCGGCTGGTGTACTGGTAAACACCTCCTCGGGCCTGCCGGGCGATGATGTGGTTATTCGTATAAGAGGCGGCGCTTCCATCTCCATGGGCGGCAATCCCCTGATCGTCTTAGATGGTGTACCCATAACGCAGGGTAATCAGCAGGAGTTGTATAATAAGGTAAATGCGCTGGCCGATTTAAACCCGGCCGATATTGAAAATATTGAAGTGTTGAAAGATGCCTCTGCCGCCGCTATTTATGGCTCGCGTGGATCTGCAGGTGTATTGCTCATTACCACCAAAAAAGGCAAGGCCGGACAAAGCAACCTCACTTATGATAATTATGTAGGGTTCAATGAGCTATCGCGAAAAATGAAAGTATTGAATGGGTCAGACTATAATAACACCATCAATAAATTAAAAACCAATGCGGGCCTGGCGCCTACCGCTTTTTGGGGCGATATAAATAATGATGGTAAGATAGATACCGTGAATACCGACTGGCAGGATGAAGTGACGCGTAAGGGTTTGGTGCAAAATCATAACCTGGCCGTAAGCGGCGGTTCGCTAAGAACAACTTATTTTGCTTCGTTGAATTATAATGAAAACCAGAGCTACATAGAATCGATCTCACAAAAAAGAGGATCGGCCCGGTTAAATATAGCCTCAAAAGTTACCGACTGGTTGCAGATAGGATTCAATACGCAATATTCCCGAACCATGATCAATAACCTGGGCTCAGGCGTGGGCACTTCTTATTCAGGATTTCCTTTTGGCCCGGTAACCGCTTTACCTAACATTCCGGTATTTGGGCCCGATGGAAAATACTATACAGGCATTGGCGGTAATACCAGTGTTACCAGCTATCAAACACCCAATCCTGAAGCGGTAACACAGTTGAATTATGAAGACCATGATGCCCGCCGTTTTATTGGTAGCGCTTTTGGTGAGCTGCAACTGATAAAAGGACTTAAGTTTAAAAGCCAGATAAACGTAGATTATTCGAGTGCATTAACTGATGGCTTCTGGAATAAGGATCTTGGCGATGGATCGGGGCTTGGCGGGTTACGACAAAATAATAAGAATGAAAAGAATACCTGGAGCTGTTTTAATACATTACACTATA
>CBIMFG010000402.1:0-5159 GCA_966243125.1 uncultured Niastella sp. | reverse complement strand
TCCTTACCATCTACCGTTACCCAGCCAATCAACGGCTCATCAGCGCCCGTCCAGTGTTTGGTAGAACCGGCGGCAATACCATCACTAAACGACCAAATGCTGAAATAAGGATCATGGGTTATCAATGGATAGGCAGGCATTTTTTTTACCTGTGCGGAAATAGCAATCGAAAAAAGCAATAAAACAGGCAGCAAAATAGTATTTTTCATATGCGGGAATGGTAAATTAATGAAATAACGACTGATCAACATCAGGCCGCAATATTGCATATGTTACTATGCAGTTTAAAAACATATCCGAATTTAAGGCGTTAGCAATTTAAAAACAGGTTATAGCTTAAAAAATCTTGTTATAAATGAACTGGCACACCTCTTCTACCGACGCAATTTTCAAGGAACTTCAAACCCATGCAGCTGGTTTATCTACCGATGAAGCGGCTAAACGAATGCAGCAGTATGGCCCCAACCAGTTACAGGAAAAAAAGAAGAAACCGGTATGGCTGTTGTTTTTAATGCAGTTCAAAGATGTGATGATCCTGATATTAATGGCAGCCGCTATTGTATCGGGTGTTGCCGGCGACCTGAAAGACGCCATTGTAATATTGATAATTATTATCATTAATGCCATTGTTGGATTTGTGCAGGAATACCGCGCCGAAAAAGCGATTGATGCTTTAAAGAAAATGTCGGCTGCCATGGTACGGGTGAACCGGAACAAACGCATAGAACAGGTTGCCGCAACAGAAATAGTACCCGGCGATATTATTCTGCTGGAAGCGGGCGATATGGTGGGTGCTGATCTCCGCATTATAAAAAGCAATGCCTTAAAAATTGAAGAAGCCTCGCTAACCGGCGAATCGCAGGGAGTTGACAAATCAACCGATCCGTTGCAGGATGCAGATGCGCCGCTGGGCGACCGTACCAATATGGCTTATAAAAGTACCCTGGTAACAGCAGGTAATGGTATGGGTGTGGTAATAGCAACAGGCATGCAAACCGAGATCGGGAAAATTGCCGGCATGTTACAGGGTGAAGGATCGGTAACCCCGTTACAAAAGCGCCTGGCCGATTTCAGTAAAAAATTATCGTTTGTGATATTGGGCATTTGTGTGGTGTTATATGGCATTGGCCTGCTGCGTGGCGTTGATCCGCTAACCATGTTACTCACCACCATTTCCCTGGCAGTAGCCGCTATACCCGAAGCGTTGCCTGCTGTAATCACTATAGCATTGGCTCTGGGCGCCAAAAAACTGGTGCGTAAAAAAGCATTGATCCGCAAATTGCCTGCGGTGGAGACGCTGGGCTCAGTCACCTACATCTGTAGCGATAAAACCGGCACGCTTACACAAAACGTGATGACGGTACAGGAAATATGGCTGTATGAACAATTCGAGCTATCGGTTCCAGACATACAAAAAGAACATTTTTTATTACTGGTTATGGGGTTGAACCACGATTCGCAAAAAGACCATACCAACAACAACAAACGAAAAGGCGACCCTACCGAAGTGGCCCTGGTTGAATACGCCCTGCAACAGGAAGGCTATAATGAACAATGGGAACAGACCTTTTCCCGCGAACAGGAGTTGCCCTTTGACTCGGACCGTAAACTGATGACCACGGTGCACAAAGCGAATGATCAATACCTGGTGATCACCAAGGGCGCGCTGGAGTCGATCTTGAAAATATGCAACGCAGGCAATCAGCAAATCATTACGGATAGAAGTAATAAACTGGCCGAAACCGGTCAGCGGGTAATTGCTTATTCCTGCAAACTGATTCAACAATTACCCTCAACAGGCGACCAGGCAGCGCTGGAAAGTGATCAATACTTTTGCGGACTGGCTGGCATGATAGATCCGCCCCGGCCCGAAGCGCGCCAGGCCATTGCTGAATGTAAAACAGCAGGTATAGTACCCGTGTTGATCACCGGTGACCATCCCATAACTGCAGCCGCTATTGCCCGCGATATGGGCATTCTGCAAAGCGAAGCAGATAAAACCATCACCGGCGTTGAGCTGGCTAAATTATCAGATGAGGAGCTTGACAAAAGCATCACGCATATAAAAGTATACGCCCGTGTATCACCACAACAAAAGTTGCGGATAGTGGAAACGTTACAAAAAAAGCAACAGTTTGTAGCCATGACGGGTGATGGTGTAAACGATGCGCCTGCACTAAAGCGCGCCAATATTGGTGTGGCCATGGGTATTACCGGCACGGATGTATCGAAAGAAGCAGCAGCGATGATCCTGCTTGACGATAATTTCGCCACCATTGTAAAAGCGGTGAAAGAAGGCAGGCGCATTTATGATAACATTCGAAAATTCATCCGGTATGTACTGGCCTGTAATTTTGCGGAGATCCTCACCATATTTATGGCGCCGGTGTTTAACCTGCCTATACCTTTATTACCAATCCATATCTTATGGATCAACCTGGTAACGGATAGTTTACCCGGTTTAGCGCTGGCCGGCGAAAAAGCGGAGCCAAAGATCATGCAGCGGCCGCCACGGAATACCAACGAGGGCATCTTCGCTCATGGTTTGGGGTTAAATGTAGTTTGGGTAGGGGTGTTAATGGCCGCCGTAGGATTGATTACACAGGCCTGGGCCATTCATATTGGGGATGCACACTGGCAAACTATGATATTTACGGTATTGTGTTTTAGCCAGATGGGACATGCGCTGGTATCGCGTAGTGAGACTGAATATATTTTCCGGTTAGGGGTATTCTCGAACCGCAATCTTATTGGCGCTATTGCGCTCACCCTTATTTTACAGATAGCTATTATTTATCTGCCGGCCCTTAATAAAATATTTAACACAGCCCCACTTACCATTACGGAACTGGGACTGTGTTTGCTTATTTCCACCATCACATTTCATGCAGTGGAATTGGAAAAATTCATTAAACGTAGATCGGGGAAAGCAATTTAGTCAGCCAACATATATGGATATGGGTACAACAACACCTTCCAGTTTACACCACCATCGGCTGTTATATACAGCTTTTGATCGCCATACATAATACCATTCTGTTCATCCTGGAAATGGAGTTTTTTCATGTTGATGTATTCGCTCATGTTGTCTGAAACCGTGTTCCAGGTTACACCGGTATCGGTACTTTTTACCACGCCCTGGCTGGTAACACCATACACAACCGATTTGCTAACCATATAAGCATGGGCCAGCTTAAGATCGGTTGCTGGTTTCTTCCAGGTTACACCGCTATCGGGGGAGATGTATACATTACCTGCATCTTCAAGCGCAGCCACATTACCTTTTGTGCCCACCTGCAGGTTGTTTATTACGCTTTTGGCAATAGCCACCGGAGGACTCCAGGTACGGCCGGTATCTGTTGTTTTTGAGATATAAGTGCTGAACTCGCTGTTTTTGTACAGCAGCATCCAGCCTGTTTTGTTGTTTATGAATTGCATGTTCACCGGCTGAAAGGCATCATCGTACCAGATCACCCTTTTGGCAGCAGTGGCAGCAATATTGAATTTATAAAACTGACGGCTGTCGGCTTCAGTAGTTGATTTTTGCTGATAAGCCAGCATAATGTTGTTGCTATCGATAAACGCAGCGCACACCAGTTCGGTACTATAAAAACCGGTAGTGCTGATAGCCGGTGAATACGTTTTTGGGGCTACAGCTGCCCAGGTTTTTCCATAATCCAGGGAATAATTTATTACCGGCGACGCAGATGTACCCGATGCATATACAACAAAGTTCTTATTGTAGTTGAACGGGGTTAGTCTGTTTTTTGGTACTGCTATTCCACCGTATGAAAAATTCTGGAACTGGTCGGCTGTTTCAAAATAGTTTTTATCGGTAAAAGCCCTGATGCCGGCAGTACTATCAAGCCGTGCATTGATGAGGCTATTATCCTTTATGATCACTTTAAGCTTTGAATCAAGGATAGGCGTAGTGGGAATGCTTGATACCATGAACCTGTCTTTATCGCCACAACCCCATGCAACAGCACCCATTACCAAAAGCAAGTATAAGTTTTTCATAGTTATTTTTTGAAATTCAGATTAACACCCACGCTCAGGTTTATTGAACTACAGTTGTACGATTTTTTATCAGGCATTAATAAGCCTGCATTCAGTCTTTCCTGAATTAACTCAGGGCTTACTGTTAGTTCGGGTTTATAATATTCGTAATCCAGTTTAACATACAGATCACCGGAACGAACTACCATAATACCGGCATCAATTGCATAGCTGCTGCCGCTTAATATTTTACCGTTGGTGGTAAATTGTGGGGTACTTGTTTTATCGTCGCCTTTTGGGGTAACATTGTTTACCGACCAGTTGTTATTCGCTCTTATGACAGGGAAAAAAGAAAATTTATTACGTGTGTAGGCTTTGTATTGCAACTCAAGTCCGGCCTGATACGTACGGAACGCTTCACGTTTGCTTTCACCCAGGTCGCCGGTTTTCCAGTAATATTTTATACCACCTGCCGGACGAAGCCATAATTTATCTTTCAGGAAAGCGGTTTTAAAACCGATAGAACCGGTAAAACCGCCTTTGAAGGCCTCGCTCAGATCGCCACCGGGATTGGAGAAACCGGCGTCGATATCAATGGCAAACTTCCATTGCTTTTTAACCTTTGGCTTTTTTTGTTTTCCACCTTCAAGTGTTATCACCGGCGACGCAATAGTTGAGGTGCCAGGTGTTGTTGTTTGTGGTGCGGGAGCCTCCTGTGCCCGTGCGGCACGTTGGATAAACAACATAGAAAAGACCCATAGGATACAACGGATACAAAGGGTTTTCATTGGATATTATTTAATAGTCTTACTACAAAAAATAAGATAAATGCGCACCGGTTCTCGCCAGCCGACATTCATCCCATCTTTACATTTACATTATTTACTATGTGAAATTTATTACAGTATCAATACCATATGCATATCTCCCTATTCAAAATGGTGTATTGGTACTTTAAACGCGTATAAAACGTAATTACCCGTTGTAGTATTGTTGGGGGAATTATTTTCCTATCGTTTTCTTTTGAATGATAGCGCGTTATGAAATACTATGTGGAAAGTGGAAAGGTGAAGGGTGAAAGGTGAAGGGGCTCGCGAAAGTGCAGCTGTCTGAAAAATCGGAAACCCACTCACCACTCACCACTCACAACTCACAACTCA
>CBIMFG010000401.1:0-5168 GCA_966243125.1 uncultured Niastella sp. | reverse complement strand
TGGCGATCGAAGTCAATGAGGTCATCGGCATTGTAGGAATTATCGAGCGAGAGCATTGGTACCAGGTGCGATACTGTTGGAAAGTCTTTTGTAAGCTCTTTGGCTACCCGCTGGGTAGGTGAGTCGGGTGTACGCAAAGCGGGGTTCTCCTTTTCCAGCTTTTCCAGTGCCTTATATAGTTGGTCGTACTCAAAATCCGCAATCAACGGGTCATTCAGGATATAATACCGGTGTTCATGAAAACGCAGCACATCCCGCAATGTCTCAATGTCTTTGTGGGTGATATGCCCTTGCTGGTTTTTTTCCATTAAGCCGGTAGTCAGCTTTTGTAAGGCTTTTGTTTGGTCGGGAGAATACATATGTATGTTAATTACTGTTTTAAGCGAAGTTAATTCAATGGCCTGTCTTATAAATAAGGCCTTTAGTCACCAATTTTGGACGTCACGAACTTGATAAATATCAATTTATGAACGCACCTTCAGCCGGCAAAATAGCCCCTTTTATTCAAAAATACACGCTGTAAAGGTACCCTTAACAGTTATAAAACTAATTAACCAACAATGAGTTGCGGCTATAGTACACTTTCATAAAAAGGTACGGTATTTGAAACATGTCCAAAGTCAACAAGTGAAGTAAAAAATTAACAAGCGTTCGGAAGTTAAACAATCGGTATATCTTTACGCAATCATAAGAAACCGGCTACAGGCCCGTCCCGTTTGATTTTGCAGCAGATAATACGATTGTGCACCAATGGAACTACCTACCGGTTAAGTGTAATTTGCTAAAACTTTCAACACGCCTGTTAACTATTCTTGACAGGTTATCTATTTAATTATCACTTATTTCTTAACCCTGACAATCTGCTATTAGCCATGGGAACAGCATTGCAAAGAACCATTCATCAATTACGTTCTGAAGACCGTGAGTTTTTTCAGATCGCTATCTCCGTTGACTGTGTAATTTTTGGTTTCGACAAAAACGAACTGAAGGTATTATTGATCAAATCTGACCTGGAAGAATTTAATAACCAATGGTCATTACTCGGCGACCTGGTTCGTCCCGATGAAAATCTCGACACCGCTTCTTACCGGGTACTGAAACATCGCACTGGTCTTGATGATGTGTACCTTGAACAGGTGTATACTTTTGGCGAAGTAAGCCGCCACCCCGCCGGGCGCGTTATCAGCACCGCTTATTATTCACTTATCAACATCAAGGAACATCAGCCTGTGCTCACCGACAATGAGTTGCACTGGCATCCGGTAAACGAGATCAATAACCTTGCATTTGATCACAAGACCATTCTGGACACCTGTTTGGAAAGGTTGCAATCAAAAATTGAAGAGCACCCCATTGTTTTCAATTTGTTGCCAGAAAAGTTCTCACTGCGAGAGTTACAAAACCTGTATGAAGCCATTCTTGGTGTAAAAATGGATCGCCGGAACTTCCGGAAGAAGTTCTTCTTAATGAACTGGTTGGAAGATATGAACGAGCTGGAACAGGACGTTCCGCACCGTCCCGGCAAACTGTATCGTTTTAATGCCTCCCGGTTCTCGAACGGCAAGAAGGCACAAACTTCTGTATCTGTATTATAGCTCAATTTTTATGTAACCTGATTTACATTCAATATTTAAATGCTGCATATTATGCAGCATTTTGTTTTTTGGGCTGTCTAATTTTAAGAGAGTCACACTAATCTTACCATACAATCTGGTGCATGCACGCCTGTGTCCCTGGCCATGTTACTGGGTTTCAACTTCTTGTATTAAAGGCAGCATCTGTAGCAAACAAGTTCCGGAAAACGTTGACTGGCGCGGGTTTTATTTTATAGAGTCTGGAAATTTAAGTATAATTGTGTACACGTAACGCATAGGTATTATTGATTCTTAACCAATAACTACTTCTATTATGCCCTCAAAACGATTGCTAAAGGCAGCAGTGCTGCCTTTAATGCTTGCTATTTATTCTATCTCCGCTTATTCACAAACAAAACAAATTACTGGTAGTGTTAAAGACAGCAAGGGAGCCGGCATTGCAGGTGCTTCTGTTGTTATTAAAGGCTCCAAAGGTGGTACTACTACCAATACCGAAGGAGTGTTTAGGCTACCGGTGCCCGAAGCAACCAAAACGCTGACTGTTAGCGCAGTTGGCTTTACTGCAACGGATGTAGACGTTTCATCGACTACTACAGTTGACGTTACTTTGGTTGAAAGCAACAACAGCTTAAACGAAGTGGTTGTTGTAGGTTATGGTACGGCCAGAAGGCGCGACATAACGGGCTCTGTAGCTTCAGTAACTGCCAAGGATTTTAACCGCGGGCAAATTAATACGCCCGAACAATTGTTACAAGGTAAGGTGCCGGGCTTGCAGATCACTAACAGTAGTGGTCAACCGGGTGGGCTTACCATTGTAAGGATCAGGGGTAACAATTCTATCAGAACCGGTAACACACCCTTGTATGTAGTGGATGGGATACCGTTAGATGGTAGAACGGCGCGGCCCGATTTTAACGCTTCCGGCATTGGTACTTCACCTGCCAGTGACCCGCTTACTTTTATTAATCCCAATGAGATTTCTGATGTGCAGGTATTGAAAGATGCCTCAGCATCGGCCATTTATGGTTCACGCGGCGCCAATGGTGTTGTATTGATCACCACTAAAAAAGGCGCTATTGGTCCGGCCCGGGTTGATGCCAATGCCTCTGTTGGTTTCAGCGATGAAATGCGCAAGATAGATGTGCTGGATGCTGGCGGGTACCGTGCCGCGCTTACCAAATACGGAGCCGCCGTTTCCGATTCCGGCGCCAATCTCAATCCGTTTAATGAGATCCTGCGCAAATCATTCACCCAAAACTATTCCCTGGCTTTAAGTGGCGGATCGGAGAATGGCAAGTACCGCGCTTCCTTCTTCATGGGTGATCAAGATGGCATTATTTTAAAAACGAACCTGAAGAAGTATACTGGCAACTTCAATGGCCAGTATAAATTCTTCGATAAAAGATTAAGCATCGATTTCAGCGCCACCGCCTCCCACATTACAGAGCAAATAGCGCCTATTTCGCAGGATGCGGGCAGTGGTGGTAACCTGATCTCACTGGCTTTGATCTGGAACCCCACCCTGGTGTTGAAACGGCCTAATGGCATGTATAACCAGCAAAACCCCAGTGGCCAGGTTAATCCGTTAGCTTTATCAGATGCTTATAATGATTACGTTAACATTACCACCCTGTTGGGAAATATAAATGCTGCTTACAAGTTTACCGACTGGTTGGAATACCGGTTGTTGTATGGCCTTAACTACGGTCGCGGCGACAGAAAAGCTGAAATACAGGGCTGGATAAAGGGTACCGGTGGTAATGCCGATGGAAAAGGTGTAGCCGGCATTTTTGATCGTAATTTATCTTCCCAAACCATTACGCATACGTTGAATTTCATAAAAGACATCTCAGATGATTTTTCAATAAATGCAGTGGCGGGATATGAATACTGGAAAACCAATTACTGGGGCAATGGTTCGCAGGTATATGAGTTTCCGTATAACCTGAAGCAGGACAGCCTGATTGGTATTCATTACTACGATAACATGGCTGCCGGTAAACAGGGTAATTTACAAACCACTTCTTTCCGCGACCCAAGAGTTGAAATTCAAAGTTTGTTTGCCCGGGCCATTCTGAGCTATAAAGATAAACTGGCGTTAACAGCTACGATCCGCCGCGATGGTTCCAGCAAATTCGGTTCTAATAACAGATACGCCAATTTCCCTTCTGTAGCTGCCGCCTGGACAATTACCAGTGAAGATTTCATGAAGGATCAGAAGATATTCAACCAGTTGAAATTACGGGTGGGCTATGGTGAAACCGGTAACCAGGAATTTCCGGCCAATGCAGCATTGGATGTATACACTTATACCAATAATGCTACATTAACAACCTTGAACTTCGGTAATGAAGATCTGAAATGGGAAACCGTAAAATCGGTGAATGCCGGGGTTGACTTCCAGTTGTTGAATGGCAGAATTTATGGTTCGGTAGATTACTTCAATAAGAAAACGATTGATCCTATTATCCTGAGAACAATTGCACAACCTTTTCCGCCCGGGGGGAGCCAATACAAAAATATGAATGATGCCTATGTGAGAAATAATGGTGTGGAAGTTAGTGTAGGGGCAGATATCATTACCGGTAAAGATTTTAACTGGAGTGCGAACGGAAACGTCACTTTCTTAAAGAACAGGTTTGTGTTTCCGGCCGCAGGGTACAATCCGTTGATATTAACAGGCGCATTACATGGCCAGGGAACCAGTGGCGCTTTTGCTGAAGCTATTGCCCATAATCAGCCATTAAACGTGTATTACCTGCCGATATTTCAGGGATTTGATAAAGATGGCATAGGTACTTATAAGAATAATGGAACGCCTGAATATGTTGCCGATCCTAACCCCAAAGCCTATATGGGGTTCAATACCGATATCGGGTATAAAAAATTCAATTTGAACCTGGGTGCACACGGCCAGTTCGGTAATAAATTGTACAACAATACGGCCATGAGCGTACTGAATATTTCAAACATAGTTGGCGGCCGCAACATTGCAGCAGGTTTGCCAGGCACTCCAGAGAACGTTGCCAATAACATCGCCACATCTACCCGCTTTCTGGAAAATGGCAGTTATGTAAAACTACACAACGCTTCCTTGCGATATACATTTGGCAATGTGGGTAAAACTGTTAAAAACCTGAGTGTGTCAGCTACTGTAAATAATGTATTTGTAATATCCAAATACAAAGGATTCGATCCTGAAGTGAATGTTGATAAAGCATTGAATGGCGTGCCATCACTGGGTATTGATTATATAGGATATCCCACACAAAGAACCTTTTTGTTAGGTGTAAGCTTTCAATTATAACCGTTACTTAAACAAAACAGTATGAAACTTAAATATATATTGCTAGTGGGGCTGATGGCTGAAATGGGTTGTACAAAATTAGACCAGAAACTGAATGATAGTTTAACTACAGGCTCGTCAGCTGCCAACCCGGCCGTTTTGCTGAATGGCGCCTATAACAGCATGAACGGGTTGATGCATGCCCAGGACCAGCTTTTTTCATTACAGGAAACAACAACCGATGAGGCGTTGATACCTACCCGCGGTGGCGACTGGGACGACAATGG
>CBIMFG010000400.1:0-5168 GCA_966243125.1 uncultured Niastella sp. | reverse complement strand
TATTTGCGCTTTGGCGCTTGGTATGGCAAAGGCGCCGGTATAGGCCACCGTTGTTGTAAAGGTGCTGTTCTTTCCAAACCAATCTAAGCTGGCTGCACTGTACAGCCTGAAAAAATCGGCAGTGAAAGCCATGCTGCCAAGGGCAAACGGCCCTTTGGCCAAACCTGCTTTCAGGTTTATACCCGGAATTGCGCCTTCCATTTCCCAGGGAAATTGATTGGGTTTAAGCGGCGGCGTAATGGTTGAATCGTATGGAATGTTGATAGTTCCTTGCAAAGTAAGATCGCCGCCATTACCAATCAGCGTTTCAAACACGCTTAAAATACCGGTTGGCTTCAGGTCGGCCCTGAAATTAATGCCGCCAACTACATCCTGGCCTGCTATCGTTTGTTCGCAGGTAGAAACGAGGAATTGCGCATTTGTCATTTCCAGCGCGTCGAGCGGACTGGTAGCTTCTGCATCGGGCTGCGATGCATCTAAAACTGTTGGCAGGCTGGGAAAGCTATCTGAGAATTTCCATTTTTTGGGCGGCGGCGTTGATCCTATTACCGTATAACTGAAAAGCGCCTGCACATTTCCCTGTATCATGGTGAGCGTACAGGTTATGGGAAAGCTGGTAGTGATTAATCTGAAGGAGCCGGAACCGTTGATCACAACTGCTGTTCCCTCGCTTACCGGGTTAGCCTTTGCATTGGTAATTTCAATGGGCTGGTCATTGAATGCGTAGCGGATGATGCCGGAAATCAGGTTTGCTGAATCTATCGACTGCAGGGTGCTGCCATCAATGGTGATCTTACTTCCGGGAATAGTTCCGTCGTCTGCAATGTTGAGTAATGTCCGGATAGGGTTATTCATAATCCTGACGCATTAGTAGTTAAATGATTTTGTTGCTTATCGAATACCTCTTTTAGCAGTAAACGCTGCTAATTCGACACTGGAATACTGCTTATCGTCATATAGTTCATGCCAAACCTGCACTTTGAAAAAGTCGGATATCGTCTGTTCAGATGGGAACACAAAAAAGCCGAGGTTGGCATCAAAATATTCGTAGATGGCTGGAAATTTGTCGGACCCCGACAGATCGGCGCGATATCCAAACGCTATCGCATGCCCCCTCTCGGGGCCATGCATGAAAATGAGAAAGTAGGAGGGACCGTTGGTAGTTACATCCGCCTTCATCCGCCGTAATATTTCCCCCGGAAGCGTTAAGTTATCTTCTTTGAATATTTCATACGACCTCATACCGGGGCCGTACCTTTGTTTAATGCTGTTATCCATGAATTTTTGGATCTTCTCCGCCAATGCCGGCTTTTTTTCCTGCTCCGCGCTCTCAAGCTCAAGCCTCAGTAGCTTCAGTCTGTTTTTGTATGCCGTTAGCTTGGCTTGTAATGAAGACTGAATTTGCAGGTATTTTGGCGGGATCCGGCTCGTTCCCGGCCAGATCAAATGCGCATTCCTAAGGCCGTTAACGAAATCAGAAGGGCCCGGTTGGCCATCCTGGTAAGCCTTTACAAATTCATTTGCCATGCCATAGCAAACACCATTACTGTTATGCACTTTAAGCCGGGGATCAGTTCCCTGATCAATCCAATTAACAAAGGCCCCGCCGTACTCTTCTACAAATTCACGCCAGGTATCTTTATCCATGTTTAATATGGTATTTAATGATTGCTGTATTTGTTTACTATTAACCCCCGGTTCAATTACCTCCCAGTTGCTGATTCATCAATGCCTTTACCAGTTTTGTTACTTCATTGCTGATAGGGGTGAGGTGGCTGTTAAACTGGCTTTTGATGGCGGTTACAATTTTCTGTTGTACATCGGGCGTATTGAGCACCTTTTGCACGGCCGGGCCCAGTCCCTCCTGATCGCTGATGGTGATCTTCATATTGTTTACATTGGGCACCTGAAAATCGATGGAGTTAAAAGTAACCGTCAACTGATTGGCATCGTCGCCATCAGGCGTTATAACACTACTCAGCAGCACAGATTGTACCGTTACCGAAATACCGAAACGCAGATCGCCGCCCGTATACGAGGCCGAAAAATCGGCGGTAGCGGTAGTGCCGGCATTTAAAGATCCCAGCGACAATGCCAGCTTCAACGTGGGCGGTGCTAAGATCATAGTAGCTGCCGGCACTGTTGAATTGGGAAAACCGGTAATAACAATATTCGATAAGGTTACATTCGAGAGATTAAAACCGGCAAATATTTCAAAAGACCCTATGTTCAGATTCTCGGGCCTGAACGGATTCAGCGATGGGTTCTGATAACTATTTAACAGGCTTTGCACATACCAGTTGCTGTTAGGGTTATTCAGCGAATACCTGATGCGGTCGAAGAGATACAGGTCTACCTTATTGTTGGATTGTTGTCCGTCATCGTTGGGCAATGACCCGGTTACCTTTCCTAAACGGGCATCCAGGAAATTCCCTGTTTGACCGCTCAGGGTATTGGTTATTGCATTTATATTCTCCTTTGAGTTAAGGGCATTTTGCATTTGCGTAAAAACCGCTGTACTGGCATCGGCGGCGCTCATGAATGAGGTAATGAGGTCGGAAATAATATCCTGAAAGTCTGACTCCGTAGTGAGCTGGGCGCTTATATTGGTAAACTTCGGCGCTCCGGCGCCGGTTGTCACCAACGTTAATTGGGTGATGGCCAGGTTTAAACCCGACCGGTTGGGGCCTACCGTTATTTTTATGGATGCGTTAAAGTTTAACTGGGTAATATTGGCCGAAAAAGTACCTTGTCCCACGATCTGTACAGGCGGCGCTGCCGGATCGATGCATGTTGAATCAGTCTGGCTGTTGGCTAAACACAGGTTTTGTGTTAAGATGAATGGAACATGTAACGACAAAGGCGTAACTTTTTGCCCTGGTTGTAATCCGCCCGGGTTGATCGTCCAGTAATTGAACTGCATTTTGATATCCGCCGTTACCGTAGCGCTTGCCTCGTCGTAGTTGTAATTGGTAAAATCAGTTACATACACGTTTTCGAGCCCGTTGATGATCACTTTATTTTTGCCGCTGGGATCTCTCAGGTCCAGTGAAGGATCAGGATCTTTGGGCCAGGGAATGGCCGGCGTACCGTTGATCTGAAAATATTGATTGGCGATATTTTTGGCAATAGCGAGGCCGCTTGAACCACCCAGTTTTCCTATGGTCCAGCGATCTTCCTTCAGCGGCAGCAATGGCGCACCGCCGCTTTGGATGTTAGCCAGCATTACAGGAAGAAAGTTTTTTGACTTTGGGTCATTGGCCGAAGCCTTTATGGTGCGAAAAATGAATGCGAATAATTTTGAATTGCCTCCCATAAATGATCTTTTTTAAATTTTTCGGTCTACAGTGTACAATGCTATTTCCTCCAGGGCGTCTCTGTACCTGTTTTTAGGGAAATGTTTTAAATATTCAAGGGCATCCAATGCATCGTGCCGGGCATCGGCGTACGATCTTTCAATAGCCTGTGTTGATTTGATGGCCATGATCTCCTGGCTAAGATCAGCTGGCGGTTGCATTTCACCGCGCATTATTTTACTTAAGGTATGCGAGGCGCCCAGTTCTTCCATGGCGTAAATGATGGGTAAGGTTACTCTGCGGCGCACCAGATCGATGCCCACCTGTTTACCTGAATCGGCCTCATCCTGCAAAAAGTCGAACAGGTCGTCCATGATCTGAAAAGCCCTGCCAACGCGCCGGCCATAAAACCCGATCCTTCTTGAATCGCCTGTATGAGCTTTCGCCAGGGCCATTCCGGTTTCGCAGGCCAGTCCGAACATGATAGCCGTTTTGCGCTCGATCACATCGAAATAGCGTTGCCGCAGGGCTACCAAATTCCAGTTGGGATTTGTTTCCAGTTCGTCGAGCTCGCCGGTGCAAATGTTAAAGGCGGTATCGAGCACCATCTTAACCAGGCCCATTTCACTGTTGGTTTCAACAGCATCTACAAAGGTTCTGATGGCCTGTACAAACTGCAGGTCGCCAACCAGGATAGCCGCATTGGTGCCTCTTTTGGCGTTCACAGAAGAAAGGCCGCGCCGCAACAAAGCATCGTCAATAATATCGTCGTGAATAAGCGTTGCCACATGCAACATTTCCAATGATACGCTTGCTTTTATGATCTTATGCGATAACTCCTCGTCGCCCCGCAACAGCCGTGCGGCTAACAACAGCATAACCGGCCTGATCTTTTTGCCTCGTTTGTAAATCTGATGCTCGCTTTCTGTCAAATGCCTCGCTGGCGGTTCAAGGGCCGTTTTAAGGGTTTCATCAAAACGCGCCATATCCTCACCCACCAAATTTTCGAGTATATGATTGAGTGGGTTCAACTTTCCTTTGTCGCCTGCATACAATGCACTTGCCCTGGGCACATCTATTTCGTATTGATCGTTTGCCACTGTTTGTAAATTTGTTGTATGGTATGTAGTATTATAGAGGCAGCAGGGATTGTAACGCCACTTTTTCCAGAATGCTTTGAATGCCTGATTGTATTTTGTTTTGCAATAAACTTTTTACAAAATGCATATTGGCAAGGCGTTCGCGTACAATGCCGGCGGTTTTGCCATTCCAGTTTTTATCATCTATTTCAATATAAAAACCGGGTAATGTTACCTGCGACGCTTTTACTTTCCAGGCGGCTGTTTGCTCATTATATATTAAGGTAATGGTAGCTTCCAGTTCTTTCAGATCGGCCTGGCAATCGCCGGTCCATAACAACTCAGGCTGCATGTTTTTGATGGCGGTTAGTTCTTCCTGAAACAGAAACATTTTTTCCCTGATCATTTTACGTTCATCGCCATTTAAGATCCGCCATCCGTTTTCAACGGCGGTTGCGGCTGCTCTGCCTCCTTCCTTGCTATCCTCATCGGTTGCCTGATCAATCATGTTGTTAAACTGTTCGTCGCTGAGCTGTACCATGTTCAGGGTGCTATCGTTCAGTTTGTCGTACACCTGCGGGCCGTTCAGGTGAGCAGGTTGTGTACCATCGCTTCCTGTTTGGTTAACCGTTTCGTTAAAGCTGGCTGCTGCTTTCGCTGCATCGTTGTACTTTGTTTCCAGCGCCGTGTTGCCATCTCTTTTAGCCTGAATGGAAATAATTCTGAGCGCTATGGCAACGTTCGTTTGCTGAGATGCTGCATTATAGTTATAGGTGAAGCCATTCGCATATAA
>CBIMFG010000399.1:0-5168 GCA_966243125.1 uncultured Niastella sp. | reverse complement strand
GTTCGCTTCAGATCGAACCAGCGATGAAACTCCATTGCAAATTCCATTCGCCGTTCATGTTCTATGGCCAAATCGAGCGTGGGGTATTTGGCAGTGGGGTAACCTGCGGTTCCGTATAAAGGCAATCCCGCACGGGCCCGCACCTGGTTCATGTATTGTACATCACCGGTAGCTTCGGTGAGCATCAGCAGTACATCGGCATACCGAAGGATCATAAAGTTGTTGTTGCACGATTCGGCTGCATTTACAATGGGCGCATTGGCATCTTTCCATTTTTTCTGAAACTTGATGGCGATCCAGTTACCGCCTTTAAAATAACCCAACTCAAAAGAAGTATCTCTTCTTTTATCACCTGGTTCGTATTCATTATACAGGTCATCGGTTACCTGGTTCATACCACCGCCAAAACGGGTGATGGCAAAATTCTCAAAGGGTGCAAAGGCCGGCCAATAGGTGCTGGCGGGATTGTTTGCGCCACCTTTATATTGTATTTCGAAAATTGACTCGTCGGTATTTTTCTGAGCAAGGGTTGGCCCCCACAACGAACCAAATTCAGGCAACAATTTATAAGGCTTTCCATTATAAGCGTTGTACACCTGTTGTAATGTTTGGGCCGCCAATGATTTATTACCCATGGTGAGGTAAACCTTACCTAACAAGGTTAATGCAGCTCCTTTTGAAGCCCGGCCGGGTGCAGGTACACTTTTCGGTTCTGTTAAATTATCAACAGCATATTTTAAATCATCCAACACCTGGTTGTATACATCTGCCTTGGGCGTGCGACCGGTAGTAAATGCTTCGCCCGATGAAATGGGTTTGGTCACCAATGGCACATCGCCCCAGGCCTGCACCATATAGAAATAATACATACCGCGCAAAAAGCGCATTTCTGCCATTACCTGGGTTTTATAACTATCGTCCAATGCAGCGCCCTGTATTTTTTCCAGCACAATGTTCAGGTTGTATACCGATACATAGGAATCGCTCCACAACTGGTTTACTACGTTGTTGGCTGAGTTCAGGGTATAATCGCGAAACGCCCACCGGTCGCCCACCGTTATACTTCCAGAACCGGCCACGGTGTACAAGGTTGCATTATCGCTCATTAACTCACCGCAGTAAGACACCAACCCCGTTGGGCCATACATGGTATACAACGTGCTGTAGGCATTATTTACGGCCAGGTCAAAATCGGCTTTTGTTTTATAAAAGTTATTGGCATTGCTGTTGGATACCGGCGCCAGTTCAAGAAATGACTTTTTACAACTTATGAGGGCTGCGGTTATAAACAGTATGCTGAGAATTATTTTCGTTTTCATAAATCCTGTTTTTTGAGTTCTACCAATTGTTACAGATCTACTTTTAATCCAAAGGTTACCGTAAGCGGTATGGGGTAACTTCCGTAATCGGCCCCTACCATTAATCCTGGCGGGAAAGGCGTATTGGCTGATGCTGCATCGGTACCGGTTGAGTATATACTGTTCTCCGGATCATAACCAATGTATTTGCTGAACACATGCACATTCTCTGCATTTACATACACCCGCATGGTGCGAAATGTTAATTTAGAAGAGATCGCCTTGGGTAATGTATAGGATAAACGAATATTTTTTATTCTTACAAACGTGCCATCTTCAATCCAGTAACTGCTGAACTGCGTTTGCATTCCCTTGAACTCGGCATTGGGTTTAAATGTTTTTCCATCGCCCGGTTGCTGTTCACTTTTCCAGTAATTGCCAATAGCGGCATAAGCATTACGGCTATCGTTCCAGTACTTGTTGTAACGTGTTTGCTGGTTTACGATCTCATTACCAAATACCCCATGCAACATAAAGGAGAACTCAAAGTTTTTATACGTAAATGTATTGGTGAGGCCGGCAGTAAAATCGGGCTGACCGTTACCTAAGATCGTTCTATCGGCTGCATCTATACTACCGTCGCCGGTTACGTCGCGTACTTTAGGATCGCCGGGTGTTACCACCACACCTGAGGCGTATTTGGGTCCTTTATTAATTTCATCCTGGTTATTATACACGCCATCAAAAACATACCCTACGAAATTACTGATGGGTTTGCCAACTTCGGTTACAAACCGGCTGCCCCATTCTTCCACTATCACCGGTGCATTGTTTGGCCCCAGCTGCAATACTTTATTGCGGTTGGCCGCGATATTAAAATCTGTTGACCATTTAAAATTGCTGTTCACAACGTTCTTTGATGAAATGGCCAGTTCAACGCCGCGGTTACGCACCCGGCCTATATTGGTTAACTGGGTAGCAAAACCGGTCAAAATGGGCACCGGTACATTCAGCAACAGGTCTTTGGTAATGGAGTTATAAAAATCCGCGGTTACGTTAATGCGATTGTTCAACGCAGTTACATCGAGCCCAACGTTGAACTGGGTTGTTTTTTCCCACTTCAAATTGGGATTGGGAATGGTGATCACTTTAATGCCATTGGCCACATTATCGCTATAAGCGTATCGCGATCCATCTAATAAACTAATAGGACCGTAATTAGGGATTTGGTTATTACCTGTTGCGCCATAACTTACCCGCAGTTTTGCATTATTGATGAAGGGTACACTTTGCATAAACGCTTCATCAGAGATCAACCAGCCCAATGACAGGGAGGGGAAATAGCCCCAGCGGGAAGCCTGCCCAAACCGCGAGCTGCCATCGCGCCTGATGGTTCCATTCAAAAAATACCGGTTCTTGTAGCTGTAACTTACGCGCGACAACCACGACAATAACGCCCATTCACTGGTAGTAGTAGTGCTTAAGGTTGGTGTACCGGCTGCGTTCAGGGTTTGCACCAGGTCGTTGGGATAATTGGTAGCACGTTGTTGCGAGGTATCGCCCCGTTGCTTTTGCGCCGTGTAAGCTACCAAGGCACCAATGGTATGATCGCCAATTTCTTTATCATAAGAAAGCGAGTTCTCGGTAAGCCAATTCAGATTGTTGTAGGTTTGGTACCTGCCTTCAGCCGGCAGCAAAGTGCTGTAGCCATAACCGGCATTGGTTTGCCAGAACCAACTGTAATTACGCTGGGTAAGAATGGCATTCACACTGCTCTTGAAAGTAAGGTCTTTAATGGGTTTGATCTCTATATACCCACCGCCAATGGTATTGTATACTTTATTGAGCTTATTGGCATATTTGATCAGTGAATAGGGATGCCACAATTGCACACCATATGCCGAAAACCGGTTCCAGGTGGAATTAGGATCCAGATAACCCAGATTGCCATTTTCATTATATACCGGGAAAATAGGATCGCTTTGTTGCGCCAGGCTCACCACGTCCGACTTCCCTTCCACCCCATCTATCCGGCTGTGATTACCGGTAAAGGAAACGTTCAAGCCTACAGTTACTTTCTCAGTGATCTTTTGCCTGATGTTCATCCGCAGCGAAAGCCGTTTGTAAAAGTTATCTATCACCACCGCATCCTGATCTAAATAACCGGCAGAAAAAAGATATTGCGCTCTATCGGTTCCACCACTTACAGAGGCCTGAATGTTTTGCGACTGGGCAGTTCTGAACAACACATCCTGCCAATCGGTTCCTTTACCAAACTGTGCCGGATCGTTTATAAAGTCCGGAGGTATCAAATACGTTTTATTGCCACCTCTTGCGGAGTTGGGGTCGCTGGCCTTACGGCCGGGGCCAGATGCTACCCAGGCATTGTTGCGGGCGTCGATGTAATACTGGATCCATTGTTGCGCATCCATCACATCTACTTTCCGCACCACCTTTTGCAATCCAAATTCATAACCCAGGTTCACCTGTGGCTTGCCGGCTTTGCCCAGTTTGGTGGTAACAATAATTACCCCGTTGGCGCCACGCGATCCATAGATGGCTGCAGAGGCTGCATCTTTCAGAATTTCTATTGATTGAATATCCTGTGCGTTGATGATGTTGAGGTCAAAATTTTCCATAGCCATACCATCCACCACATACAATGGATTGGTACCGGCTGTAATGGAATTGATGCCTCTTACGCGAATGGTTGGGCCAAAGCCCGGCGCGCCCTGGGTAGTGGAAATGTTCACACCGGGCACAGTACCTTCAATTGATTGGGCTACATTGCTCGATGACCGGTCTTTAAACTGATCGGCACTTACCGAAACAACTGCGCCCGTTACCGCGCGCTTTTTTTGCGAACCATAACCAATTACAATTACCTGATCGAGCGAATTGGCCGCATCTTTCATTTTTACTACCAATGAAAGCGTGATGTCGTTCTTAATATTATAGCCTGATAAGGTTTGACTTTCATAACCAACAATGGAGAAGGTGAATTTATACGGCCCACCGGCGGGAATGCGCGAGAAGGTGAACACACCCGTACTATCGGTACTGGTACCCGAAGTAAAGTTATTAGTGGTATTGCGAATAACCACTGATACCCCGGTTAAAGGGTTGCCGTTGTTGTTTTGAACAACGCCTTTTACAATACTTGAATTTTCCTGTGCATGCAGCCCTGTTGGCAGGAGATGTAGTAGCAAGACAAGGGCATAGCAGGGCCCCGACTTAATTGCATTAAATCTCATATGGCGTATCGTTTTATGGGTGATGTGTGTGACCTGGTTCTACCGGCCTATTACGTATGTATCATTTTGCCTGGTAACCGTTAAGTTATTAAGGGCAGCAATTTGTTTCAGGATGTTGCTTACCGAATCATTCTTGCTGAACTTACCTATGAAATACATTTTTTCTATGTCTGTTTGCGAATAGTTAATGTGAACGCCGTACATTTCTTCCAACTGTTTAAACACCTGCGCCAACGGCTGATTATTGAACATGTACCACGATCCTTTATCTACCGGTAACAATGGCTGATCATCCGTGCTATCTTCTACATTCCGTTTAGCGGTAGTATTATCATTTACAAACCTGCGTACCCGCGCCGTGTATTGCTTATTACTATATAACAATTCTTCACCGGGCAACAGGTAGTAATCGTGCTTTAATTTAGATTGAATACTATCCGCCGCTTTTACCACTACCTTGCCTTCAAACAACTGTACTGTAATAAATGCTTCCTGCTCAAATGTGGTAACCGTAAATTCGGTACCCAATGCTGTAGTTGCAAGCTGTCCACTGATTACGGTAAAAGGTTTTGCTTTGTCTTTTGCTACCTGAAACCTGGCTCTTCCGTTCAGGATA
>CBIMFG010000398.1:0-5173 GCA_966243125.1 uncultured Niastella sp. | reverse complement strand
CCTCAGCAAAAAGAATCAACCGATAATGTTATTCATTACCTCGATTCAATAGGCGTTCCCCGTAAAAAGCTGGTGATTGGCGCTGCCTTCTATGCACGCGTTTTTGAAAATGTAGACAGCGTAAATAATGGTTTGTATCAGGCTGGTAAATTTAAACGCGGTGTGCCATTTAAAGCATTTCCAAAAGTGTTGTCGGCCGACAGTGGGTTTGTTGCTCACTGGGATCCTGTTGCCAAAGCTCCCTGGATGTATAACGCGGCACAAAAACTATTTGTAACCTACGACGATACCAAATCCATGCAGTTAAAAACGGCTTATGCAAAAGAGAAACAATTAAATGGTATCATGTTTTGGCAACTGGGAGAGGATATGTTTAGTGGTGGGCTGTTGGATGCGATTTATGATGAGAAAACGAAGGCACTGAAATGAAGAATGATGAATTAAAAACAGAGAAATGAAAAATAGAAAACCCAAAACTAAGAACATAGAACTAAGAACATAGAACAAAGAACTATGAACTTAAAACCCGTTTTCCTAACTCAATAACCTCACAATCTTTCATATTACTACCATCAATAACAAACCTGATTAAGGTTCTAACTTTATGCCAACCCTGGTTGCCTGCGGCGCCGGGGTTCATATGCAGGCATTGAAGCTTATCGTCGAACATCACTTTCAGAATGTGTGAGTGACCGCAAATAAACAGTTGCGGCGGGTCGGCAATCAATTCCTTTTTTACTTCGGTATTGTATTTGGGCGGGTACCCGCCAATGTGGATCATATATACGTTCACGCCTTCGCAGGTAAAGCGTAATTTTTCGGGGTATACCGAGCGAATATCCTGACCGTCGATATTACCATATACACCTTTCAGCGGTTTAAAATTGGCCAGTTTATTAGCCAGGGCAATATTTCCGAAATCACCGGCATGCCAGATCTCGTCGCAGTTATCGAAGTGTTTGAAAACTGCGTCATCGAGATAACCGTGTGTATCAGATATCAATCCTATTCGCTTCATGGTAGTTGCTGTTAGGTGAGGGGCAACCGTGCTTTACAGCCGGTAACCCGCTTCTTCTTCAGCCAGTTTTTTTATAGTTTCCAGGGTGTCGGCCCAGTTCTTTTCAGCATGGGCAAATAGCATCTGAGAAGCAAAATTAGTTTGTGTCAATTGCAGCAAAACACCTTTTTCTTCAGGAGTAATAGTAAAGGTGATGTCTGAATAGTTTTCGGGACTGTCTTCTGTAGCTGAAAATACGCTCCAGTAGTTATAAGAAAGTACTTTACCCACTTCAAACTGCAACAGGGTGCCTTTGTCTTTTACTTCTTTATCCTTGTACACAAAAGTAAAAGCAATCGGGCTGCCTGTTTTCCAGTCGGTGATCATTTGCACACCCAACCATTGTTCAATAAACTGGTTTTCGGTTAAAATGCCCCATACTTTTTCCGGGGTAGCCTCTATCTGTTTTTCTTTGGCAAGGATTAAATGCTGTTTCATCTGAATTTATTTAGGATTTCGTCTGACTCTTGAAGTATTCGGGCCGCAAATTACCGGTTTTTCCCTTTTGTGACCCAAATTTCAAAATTGCTTTTTCCACGATGTATTTATTAACTTTATGTGAACGATTACTGACATGCCATTCTTTCGCAATTTTACCTATTGGATCGATAAGCGGAGCTGGAAATATGTATTCCTGCTCAAAACCCTTGAGCTTTCCCTTTAACAGGTATGCCATGTCTTTTGTCTTCCATTTTCACATTTTCCCCTTTGCAAATTTGAATTTTCATGCCATATTATAATAAATTAGGGAGCATTCCGCATAAGCGGCATACCCAATTCCGCAAACCAGATGGTACCCTGTATGCAGAACAGTTGTTCAGTACCGAAGGGTTCTCCAATGATTATTCGTTGTTATACCATTGCCATCCACCCACAGCCATTATAAAAACTGAGCCTTCTTATGATGTTTCACCCAAGGTGGCTGAAGAAAAAATGTTGCGGCATCGCAGTTTTGAAGGGTTTAAAATAAAACCAGCCCTCGATTATTTACAAAGCCGTACACCCGTACTGGTGAATAACGATTGTCACATTGTGCTGGCGGCGCCTCAGGCCGGCATGCAGGATTATTTTTACAAGAATGCCGATGCCGATGAATTGATCTTTATACATGAGGGCGAAGGCATATTACGTACCATGTATGGCGAATTGCCATTCAGCTATGGCGATTACCTGGTTGTTCCCCGTGGCACCATTTACCAGGTGCAGTTCAAGGATACCAATAACCGCCTGTTTATTGTGGAATCGTTCAGCCCTATCCGGTTCCCCAAAAGATACCTGAGCAAATACGGACAGTTACTGGAACATGCACCCTATTGCGAACGGGATATTCGTGGCCCGCAAAACCTGCCCACTTTTGATCAGAAAGGTGATTTTTTGATCCGCGCCAAAAAGCGGGGTATGATGTACAACCTGCATTATGGCCATCACCCATTTGATATTGTGGGGTGGGACGGGTATTGTTATCCGTTTGCATTCAGCATTCATGATTTTGAACCTATCACCGGCCGCGTGCACCAGCCACCACCCGTTCATCAAACATTTGAGGCTAATAATTTCGTGGTGTGTTCGTTTTGTCCGCGCCTGTTCGATTATCACCCGAACTCCATACCGGCGCCGTATAACCACAGTAATATCGACAGCGATGAAGTGCTGTACTATGTAGATGGTGATTTTATGAGCCGTAAGAATGTAACGCGGGGCATGATAACGCTGCATCCTGCCGGCATACCGCATGGCCCGCATCCCGGTACGGTAGAAAAGAGCATAGGTGCAAAGGAAACAAAAGAACTGGCCGTAATGGTTGATACTTTTCATCCGCTGCAATTGACCCAGGAGGCGCTGGGAATTGAGAATGCGAATTATACGATGAGTTGGGCGGAGTAAAAGGTGAGTGGTGAGCGGTGAGTTGTGAGTGAACGCGCGATTATTTAGACTTCTGAATTGTAGGGAACTCGCTCATCACTGACACTCACCACTGACACTCACCACTGACCACTCACCACTCACTACTCACAAAATCGTCAGTCTTTAACAAGGCTGGCGATTTTTTTTGCAGAAAAGCTTGGAGCTATCGAAAATTAGGCTTTAACTTTGTGTTTAACCAAATGGTTAAACCGAGTGATCAAAGAGATTAAAAACGACAAAAGTACGGAGCAAAAGATCCTGGAAGCTGCCAAACAGGTTTTTATGGAAAAGGGTATCGATGGCGCCCGCATGCAGGATATTGCCGATAAAGCAGGCATAAACAAGGCCTTGCTGCACTATTATTTCCGCAGTAAAGAGAAGTTGTTCGAAATGATCTTTGTGGAAGAGGCCCGCAAATTCATGCCCAAGGTAACCTCTATTATGATGTCGGAACTGACGTTGTTCGAGAAGGTAGAGAAGTTTGTAGGCGAGTACATAGATACCTTGTTACAGAACCCGTTATTACCCATTTTTATTCTGAATGAAATAAACAGAAACCCCAAAGAGGCTATTAAAAAGATCTTTGGTAATCAACGCCCCCCAATAGATAAAGTAGATGAGCTCATCACAAAGCTGGTAAAGAAAGGCGAGCTGAAACCCATTAAAGGCATTGAGTTGATGGTGAATATGGTGTCGATGTGCATTTTTCCCTTCCTGGCCCGGCCCATGGTGCAATGGGTTACCAAAGCAACCGATGAAGAGTTTGTGAAACTGATGGAAATGCGCAAAAAGACCATTGTAAAGTTTGTAATAGATTCAATTAAGAAATAAATTTTTTTGTCATGCTATTAACTAAATGGTTAAACCTCATGATTAAACACTGTTTAAAAATTGCGGTGCTGTTGTTGGCCATTGAAGTGCAGGCGCAGGAAATAAACCGGCTTACACTGGAGCAGGCGTACGACCTGGCGCGGCAGAATTATCCGTTCATTAAACAAAAAGACCTGGTACGCCAAACCGCCGGTTTGACTATTGATAACCTGAACAAAGGGTTTCTGCCTCAATTTACTGTTTCGGGACAAGCTACTTACCAATCAGATGTTACCAGAATACCTATAACTATTCCGGGTATAAAGCTCGATGTGCCGGGTAAGGACCAGTACAAAGTACAGGCCGAGATGAACCAGTTGTTATTTGATGGCGGCAATATTGCAGCGCAAAAAAGCGTGCAAACCGCCAACGAACTGGTGGAAGATCAAAAAGCAGAAGTAGAATTGTATAAAGTAAAAGACCGCATCAACCAATTGTATTTGGGCATTTTACTGGTTGATGAGCAGGTGAAACAGGTTGATTATGTAAAGAGCGATATTCAACTGGGCATTAAACGGGTAGAAGCGCAGGTAAAGAATGGAACAGCTTTCCGATCGAGCCAGCTTACGCTGGAAGCGGAGTTAATGAAGAACGATCAACGCGTGATTGAATTGAAGGCCAATCGCAAAGGACTGGTAGATGTATTATCGCTATTCCTGAACAAACAATTGCCCGCCGACATACAATTGGAGCAACCGGTGATTCCCGCTACCCTGATAAAAGAATCTGTAGCAAGACCTGAATTAAAATTATACAACTATCAAAGCGAGTTATTCAAAGTGCAGAACGGATTGATAAGCGCGAAGAACCGGCCGCGTACCAGTCTGTTTATTCAGGGTGGTTATGGCCGGCCTGCGTTGAATTTACTGAATAATAATTTTGATTGGTTTTATATAGCAGGGTTACGGTTCAACTGGGCGCTGGGCAATTTATACACTACCAAAAAAGAACGCGAGTTGTTACAGGTAAATCAGCGGATGGTAGATGTACAGAAAGAATTGTTTATACTTAATACCAACACTCAATTAAAGCAGCAACAGGCCGAGGTAGATAAATTATCACAACTGATCCAAAGCGATCAACAGATCATTGGCATACGGGCGCAGGTAAAAGAAGCAGCCAATGCGCAGTTGTCGAACGGCGTTATTACCGCCAATGATTTTCTAAAAGAAGTAAATGCCGAAGACCAGGCCAAACAATCGCTTATTACCCATCAGTTGCAATTGTTAATGGCGCAGATCAATACCCGCACTATTTCAGGCAATCAATAAAATAAAAGAACATGAACAAACTTGTTATAATCCTTCTTTTTTCTGCAGTGATTGTTACTGCCTGTAACCG
>CBIMFG010000397.1:0-5173 GCA_966243125.1 uncultured Niastella sp. | reverse complement strand
AGTTAGGATGTAAGAGTTTGATATCGTTGAAGGATTTGACAAGTTGACGAGTTAACAATGATACAAGTAAAAAACTCGCGAATTTTGTATTCAGTGTTAACTCGTCAACTTGTTAACTTTTCAACTTCCTACTTCCTGCTTCCCTGCCTCGGGGTTATCAAAGTAACGATCGTTAGTACAACAACGGCAACAATCACTTTGCCTGCAAGGCTGAACAGAACTGATTGCATTTGCCAGGGTTATTGAATACTTACTTTTATCATGTTGCTGATGGCTGGTAATGTGGTAAAGCCATTGGGGTTTGGTACTGCCTGTATAGTCTTTGATTCGCTCAGCGGTGTACCGGCCAGGTTAAACTGGGTAATACCGGCGCCGGGGAATTGATTCAACGCAGTGCCATCATCATACAAACCTATAGTTGAGGAAAGATCGCCTTTCTGCGTAGCATCCCAATCGTTGCCGGAGGTGGCAAAGAACCAGTCGTTCGAGAATCCATACATGGTTGCAATAGCAATTCTATCACCTTTTACAACAGAAAGCATTTGCGATACTTTTGCGCCATCTGCGCCATCAATGCGGGGCAGCAATACGGTGTTTACCGGATCTTTCAGCACATATACGGCTTTAACACCTGCTTTTGTTTTGAGGGAAGCTGCAAGAATATCAGCATTGCCTTTTTGCGCCAGGTCTTTCAACCCTTCGCCGCGGTCATTTTCGCCAGTCATAAAGAATGGATTCTGCTGACCATTGTAAACAACCACCAATACAGGAGACAACGGAGTGAAGATACCCGTTTTGCTCATCAGGTAGGTATTCAATGCAGCGTTGTCGCCCATTTCAGCAATATTGGTAAGGCCATTGGCAGAAAGCTTGCCATTTGAATAGATGGCTTCGGGTAACAGCTGGTTACCACCTGCTACATACGAAATGGTCCATACCCCGGGGCTGAACGGCGTTTCATTCGCAGTACCACCCGATTTGTTGGTGATGGTAACTGTAAATACTGAATTACCATTATATGCCAACGATACCTGCATCAGTTTTGAAGCGGCCAGGTAGGTATTTCCATAATCATCGGTTCCGTTTACTTCCTTCACATTTTTGGGCGCTTTTTCCAGCGTACCGGGATGGGTTACTGCTGAACCCGGGGCCTGGTTTACGCGGGTGCCATTGTCCCAGAGTTTTATTTGAGCAGAAACATCGCCGGTAATGGGCGAGCCATCATCGTTGTACAATTTAATACCGGGATTGTCTGGCGCAAAAAACAGGTCATTACTCCAGCCATACATCGTGGCAAAAGTAAGGCGCTGGTTTTTGGCAGCCGAAAAAGTAAATGTAGTTGACTGATTGGGCAGAATGAGCGGCGGATTGCCGGTGCCCTGGAAAGTACCTGTTTCTACCAATGGTTTGCTGTCGAGCACATTCTCGATGGTAATGGTTTCAGACTGGCTGGGGGGCGCATCATCGTCTTTATGACAGGCGCTCAGAGATAACACAGAAGCCAGTAACGTACACGTTTTAAACAAGTTATATTTCATTTGTGGTGTGTTTTAATACCACAAAACAAAAGAAACAGTATCCCACAGGTGTTGCAGAATTGTAACAAAAGTATCACAGTGTACATTCCTGTCTTTTATTTAGCAACTTTGCTTCAATCATTATGGATAATAAAACAGTACTGATCATTGAAGATGATCCCAACATAGTGGAACTGCTGCGTATTCACCTGCACGACCTGGGTTGTAAGGTGGCAGCTGAAGGCGATGGGTTGAAAGGATTGGCTTCGGCAAAAGAAGGCCATTTCAACCTTATTATACTTGATATTACGTTACCGGGGTTGAACGGCATGGAGATCTGCCGCAAAATACGACAAACAGACCGGCAAACGCCCATTATGATGCTAACCGCCAGAAGCGAAGAGATAGATAAAGTAATGGGGCTGGAAACCGGCGCCGATGATTACCTCACCAAACCTTTCAGCATCCGGGAATTTATTGCCCGGGTAAAGGTTATCTTTCGCCGCACCGAAGAGTTTGCCACCGAGGCCAGTCCTGCGCCCGCCTCTTCTGTAATACATTTTAGCGGACTGGAAATAGACCTCGACAAACGAAAAGTAACGCTCAACAGCAACCGGGTCGATCTGTCGCCCAAAGAGTTTGAACTGATCACCCTGCTCGCATCGAACCCCGGCAAAAGCTATAGCCGCAAACGGCTGCTGAACCTGGTATGGGGATACGATTTTGAAGGCTATGAACATACGGTGAACAGCCACATCAACCGGTTACGGGCCAAGATAGAAGCAGATGTATCGAACCCTAAATTTATTTTAACCACCTGGGGCGTAGGCTACAGGTTTAATGAGGAGTTATAAATGTCAGTAAGAACTATACACGGAAACAGGCTTTTCTGGAAGATCACCGCAGTGTTCACGGGGCTTTTGATTGTGTTGGGAATTGTATTTGTGCTCATTGCTTCCCGGTTTTCCCGCACCTATTATACCGCGGCGCACCAGGAGTTGTATGGCGATATTGCCCAACACCTGGCCACCTTTACGCAACCTTTTAAAGATGGTAAACCCGATACTACGGTAACGCACGACATTATACATTCAACTATGGTGGCCAACCCCAGCGTAGAAGTATATTTACTTGATACGGCAGGTATCATCAGGGATTATGTGGTACCCGATAAAACTGTACAGATCCATCGGGTAAACATTGCCAAAGTAAAACAATGGATCGGTGCGCCCAAAATGCAACGCCCCCTGGGCGATAATCCCAAACAACCGGGCGAACCCAGCATTTTTTCTGCCGCCCCTGTTTATGAAAAGGGCCGGTTAGTGGGTTATGTATATGCCGTGCTGAGCAGTGAAAAACAAAAGGCCATTCTGCAATCGCTCGATAATAATTTATACCTGCGCCTGGCCAGCTATATGTTTTACGCGGCGCTGGCCGTTGCGTTTATCGTAGGCATTGTTACTTTTTTTCTGATCACCGACAGTATTTGCCATATAGACGGGGTAGTTAAGCGATTTAAGGAAGGCGATTATACCGCGCGTATAGAAGGCTATAAAAAAGGTAACCTCGGCATGCTTACTTCTACCTTTAATGAAATGGCAGATGTAATTGTAGACAACATCGACAAGATCTCTGCTACCGACAAATTCAGACAGGAGCTTATTGCCAACGTATCGCACGACCTGCGTACGCCTTTATCCATTATGCAGGGCTATGTTGAAACGCTGATGATGAAAAAGGACGCTATTGCGGCAACAGACCGGGAAAAATACCTCACGATCGTATACGACAGCAACCGGAAGTTATCGGTGCTGGTAGAACAACTGTTTCAATACGCCAAACTGGAGGCCAATTTAATAACGCCGCAAAAAGAACCCTTTCTCATTGCCGAACTGGCTGCAGATATTATGATGGCTTACCAGTTGAAAGCGGAAGAGAAGCAGATCCGGCTCAACATACAGGCGCCCGATAATTTACCATTGGTATTTGCTGATATTTCATTGACGGAGCGGGTGCTGCAAAACCTGTTGGACAATGCTTTTAAATTTACACCGGCGGGTGGCGCCATTACCATTCTTTTAACAACCACCAATACCGGCGTAAAAGTAGCCGTAACCGATACAGGTGTAGGCATTGCATCCGAGGAGCTCACCCACATCTTTGAACGCTATAAACAGATCCAACCCCGGTCGGCTGCATCAAAGGGAATGGGCATTGGCCTGGCGATTGTAAAGAAGATCCTGGAATTGCATCAGACCCCTATACACGTATTCAGCGAACCAGGCAAGGGAACTACTTTTAATTTTGAATTGCAGGCGAATCAATAATTGTACCTTTTAAGAAAATGTGGAAAGATCTCGTCATTGCTGATCCACCAGTGGTTTGAAATAGGGGATCTTTTTATTGTTTCGGATGGCTTCGGAGAGTTGAGGTCCTAATTGGGCGCATACAAAACCTAAGATAGCCTGTAACCCTTCAAAATCCAGTGGTTTTACACAATAGCCTGTAACACCGGCATTTTGAGCAGCGGTAATATCTTTTTCGTGGGAAGAGGTAGAATATATCAACACAGGAATATTTTTTAAATGTTCGTGCTTTTTGAATTGCTGTAGAAATTCCCAGCCATTCATGCCAGGCATATTAAGATCCAGAAAAATTGCCTGCGGGTGTTGCGGCATCTTATTAAGCATCTCCAATGCTTCCCGTCCACCTTCTGCGGTTACACATTTTATGTCAGGGTCTTGCATATTAACTGCACGTGTAAACAGGTATCTGTCATCAATATCATCGTCAATCAGCATTATAACTTTTTCCTTGTTCACAACATTAATTGTTTTGGTATTGAGGTTTCCCACGCCTGCCAACATATACGACAAGAATTATACCTTATTCAGTTTATCATTGGGCTGGCACAGACATTGACGCTTTTATAAAACATGGCTGATGCTAACACCCATATAACCAAACAACGCAATATTGAAGAAGCACTGCAAAAGAGCGAAGAGTTATTGCGCCTTGCCATGGAAGGGGGAGAACTAGGTTATTATGATTATAATCCATTAACCGGAGAATTAATTTGGTCGGCCCGGGCGAAAGAATTGTTTGGCTTGTTGCCCGATGCACCGGTTGATTACAACATTTTTATGAATGGCTTGTATCCCGAAGATAGAGAACGGAGTCATGCAATTATTCAAAATGCCTTACAGCAGGAAAGTGGCGGCCGGTATGAAAATGAATACCGCGTTATTTTACCCGATGGCAGGTTGCGGTGGCTCCGTACCAAAGGAATGACTTTTTTCGATGCGTATGGAAAGGCTTACCGGCTCGCCGGCGTTACCATGGATATTACCAAACAGAAGGAAGCAGAAGCTGCTTTAGAAGAAAGCCATAAAGAATTTCAATTTGCCATGGATTTTGTTCCACAGATCATTTGGCTAACCTCGCCCAACGGTTATCTTAATTACTACAATAAACAATGGTATGATTATAAGGGGCTTTCGTACGAAGATACAAAAGGCGAGGGATGGACGCAGGTCTTTCACCCCGATGATCAGGAGCGTACGTGGAAAGTATGGCGACACAGTTTAGCTACCGGAGAACCTTATCAGATCGAATACCGCTGCCGGCGGTACGATGGGCAGTACCGTTGGTTCCTG
>CBIMFG010000396.1:0-5174 GCA_966243125.1 uncultured Niastella sp. | reverse complement strand
TCAGATCTCCGTTGCCATGGCCAATATTATTGCCAATGAGCAGGTGCAGAAAACACAACAGGAGCAGGCTTTTTTGCTCGATTTCAGCAATGACATTGCGCGTGTAAAAACAAAACCCGATCTGGAGGCCGCCATTTTCAAAGTGCTCGATAATGCGTTGCATTCCAAGCTAAGTATGATCAGGCTTATTGCCGACGATGGCGTTAGCATGCCTGCTTATATGTTCGATAAAACTTTGTTCGTAAAGGCCGGGATTACTTTTGATCAAATGGCTGCCAGCGTAATTACTATCGAAGAGCCCTATACCGCAAAGGTGCTGGCCAGTAAAGAGGGCGTGGTATTTAATATAGCCGAAGAATTACAGGAAGGCAGTGCATACGCCAAATTATGGGATACTACCGGTTTTAAAAATGTATATGCCCTGCCGCTGCGGGCGGGTAGTAAATTGTTGGGTACCATTTGGCTGCATTCTGACTGGTTAAGCCAGCTGGTGCTGCAGGGTATTTGTGCACAGATCTCCGTTGCCATTGCCAATATACAAGCCAATGAAAAATTGCTGGCTTATAAAAAACAACTGGAGGTGGAGAACGATTACCTGAAAGAACAGATAAAGACTATTTATAATTTTTCTGAGATCGTTGGTTCGGGCGAAGCCATGCAGGAAGTGTACCGGTTAATGTCCATAGTAGCGGCCACTAACACTACGGTGCTGGTGCTGGGCGAAACCGGTACGGGTAAGGAACTCATTGCACGCGCCTTGCACAACACATCGCCCCGCAAAGATAAACTGATGGTGAAGGTGAATTGTGCAGCCTTGCCCACGAACCTCATAGAAAGTGAATTGTTTGGACATGAGCGCGGCGCTTTTACCGGTGCGCTCGACCGGCGCATTGGCAAATTTGAACTGGCCAATCACAGTACCTTATTTTTAGATGAAATTGGTGAACTACCGCTGGAAGCTCAATCGAAGTTATTGCGCGTGATACAGGAACGTGAGCTGGAACGGGTGGGTGGCAAACAAACCATTAAGGTGGATGTACGATTAATAGTAGCAACCAATCGCAATCTGGAAGAAGAAGTAAAAGCAGGCCGCTTTCGCGCCGACCTGTATTTCAGGTTGAATGTATTTCCTATTAACTTACCGCCTTTGCGTGACCGCGCAGAAGACATAGAACCATTGATCCATTTCTTTATTGCCAAATACAGTAAGAATACCGGTCGCAGGATCAGGAAGGTGTTGCCCAAAGTAATACAACAATTACGCAGTTATACCTGGCCGGGCAATGTACGCGAATTGGAACACCTTATCGAACGCAGCGTGTTGCTGGCTACTGATGAGGTGTTGCAGGATGTGTATCTACCCAAACAAACCACAAACGACAAACACGACCTCTCCTTTATTTTAAACCGCACCCTCGAAGAAGTGGAGCGTGGTTATATTGTTGAAGTGTTGAAACGATGCGCCGGCAAGATCTCCGGCCCCGGTGGCGCAGCAGAAATTCTGGACGTACCCGGCAACACGCTGCACTCCAAAATGAAAAAGCTGGGCATTACCAAAGCGGATTATTTCTTCTGATAATTTTCACTACATACAGTGTAATAGCTCGTGATTTCACTACATACAGTGAAAAATTATTGGGCGTCTTCTACTTACATTCTTGGTTTTCATTCGATTAATTGATTGGCATGTGGTTGGGATCTATATAGGTATCCAAAACAATTTAAAAATCGAATTATGAAAATCGTAGTAATCGGCGGCACTGGCCTTATAGGAAGTAAAGTAGTAGCACACCTGCGTCAATGGGGGCACCAGGCAATTGCCGCTTCGCCCAACACCGGCGTAAACACCATTACCGGTGAAGGTTTAGCAGAAGCCATGAAAGATACTGATGTAGTGGTTGACCTGGCCAACTCACCTTCGTTTGAAGATAAAGCTGTACTGGAATTCTTTCAGACTGCCGGGAAAAATTTGCTGGCAGCCGAAGTAAATGCCGGCGTAAAACACCACGTGGCGTTGTCAATTGTAGGTGTTGATGAAATGCAGAATATCGGTTATATGCGGGCGAAACTGGTGCAGGAAGATCTCATTAAAAAATCAGGTGTGCCTTATACCATTGTAAGAAGCACCCAGTTCCTCGAATTCCTGGGCGGTATTGCAGGCGAAGCAACCCGCGATAACGAAGTACACTTATCTGCTGTACAATTTCAACCCATTGCTGCCAATGATGTAGCGCTGTTTGTGGCCAAAGCTGTGGTTAACAAACCACTCAACGGTATTATGGAAATTGCCGGCCCCGAGCGTTTCAAAATGTATGAAATAGTAGCACGTTACCTGAAAGCTATCAATGATCCCCGTCCTGTTGTGCCCAATGGCGCATCCCGTTATTTTGGTGGCGATATCAATGATGGATCCCTGGTGCCGGCAGGTAAAGCCAATCTGGGTGAGATCAATTTTGAAAAATGGATGGCTGCGCAATTGGAAAAAGCCTGAGCGTAGTCGAAACGCAACAACATCATTCTTCATTTCAAATACCTGTTTTATGCTATTCGATTATTTACATCCGTTCAAACTGAACAGGACAAAAACACAGGAACCTGTATTAGTTAGGTTGCATGCCCCTGCCCACGATACTATGGAAGGAGCAGAGTTTATGGACGATGCGCTGCGCTTTGAAGATGAATTGCCGATGATGCAAACCGAGGTAAGCATGGCAAGCGGAAGCCCTGAAACGATTTGATGTCGTAAGTATGTTGATAAACAGACCTGGCCTTCGATACGTCGGGGGCCTTTTTGTTAAACCTTATATTTCTTTCTGTATTCTTTCAATATCAATTTCAAACATCTTTGAAGCCAAAATAGACATTTCCCTGCCCAGGTGTTTTTCAATTACATATAAAATGATCAGCCTTACGGCCGTTTTGCCTGGGTAAAAGATCTGGACGGAAACGGGTTATGCCTGCATCAGAAATAATAGCAGACTGTACAGGAAAGCTATTTCTTCTAAAGTGGTTACTTTAGAAGAATATGAAACCTTTCTTTCTACTATTGCTATTGCCATTGGAATTGCTTGCTCAAACGAGCGATAAAACAGTGGTGCTGACCTTTGATGATGCACCGCAAAGTCATTATAGTTTTGTGGCCCCTATTCTGCAACAGTATGGTTTTGGCGCTACGTTTTATGTATGCGAGTTTCCGAATGTATATCCTGATAGCTCCATCAGCCTTAACTGGCGGCAGGTAGGCGAGCTCAGTAAAATGGGTTTTGAAATTGGTAACCATACCTGGCATCATAAACATGTACCGGGACTAAAAGAAGAAGCCCTGGTAAAAGAGCTGGCTTATGTTGAACACAAAGTCGATTCATTGGGCATTCCTAAAATGACCAGTTTTTGTTACCCGGGTTATACTACCGATACGCTGGCCGTGCGCGTACTGAAACAAAGAGGATATACAAACGCCCGCACGGGCAACGACCGCCCATACGATCCTACAAAAGACGATCCCTTTTATATCCCCAGCTATACCATCAGTAAAGCCAACAAAGACCTTTTTTATAAAGCCTTGCAGGATGCAAAGGAAGGGCAGGTGGTCGTGTTTTGTTTTCACGGCGTGCCCGATAACCCACATCCCTGGGTAAGTACCGAGCCCGATACGTTTAAGGAATACATGAAATATTTGCACGATCAGCATTATCGCGTGATAGCTATGCGGGACCTGGTTCATTAGTGCAGGCTAACCACCCGCGTAATTTTCCATTGGCCGTTTTCATGGCGCCAGATGTGAATAAACCGGGCATAGGGGGACGTGCTTTTTTCGACTTTATTATGAAACCGGTGATATCCCATTTCTACTGCGCCGTAGTTATTGATGGGATACACCTCTATACTTCCCTGTAATAATTCCCGGGTAACTTTTGCACATACATTGTTTTTTAACGCTTCAATAAGCGCCTTTTTGGATGTCATTACACCATTGCGGTCGTGATAGAATTCAAGGTTATCGGAGATCAACTGTTCCTGTACATCCAGCTTGCAATTGTTATAGGAGTTTTCCCATACGCTATCCATATGTACTATACTGTCGAACAACTCTTTTGATTCAGGTTTGTAAGGCGGTATCTGCTGCTGCCACTGGGCGCTGGCGGTTGAACAAAATAGAATAATTGTAAAAAGAATGATGGCGTTCGCTTTTCTCATGGCTGTTTATTTTAATTAGACTAATCTAATGTAAGGCAGGTTACGCACAGAATACCCATAGCTGCCTTTAAGGTTTGTGAAGCGTTCCATGTACTGCTTTTAATACCAGGCGCATGCTTTGAGCTGTTGTTTCGCACCACTGCCGGTAATCGGTTGCCGCTTGTGCCCGCTGTACTTCTGAAACATAACCATCCGTTACCATTTGTTTACCACGGGTTTCTGCTACAACTGTCCAAATGTTTACGTGCTGTGCAAAGCCTGCATCAGGTTGTTGGTGAAATTCAGAAAAGTCTGCATCGAAACAGATCTCCAGGCCGCATGCCTTCATCAGGTCGGCTGCATGGTTCGCAATCTGGTTATCCATGCCCGCATCGCTGCGCCATTTCAGAAATTGTTCATAGAACAACTGCATGCTGGCCGGTGGTTGCGGCTCCCACGTAATGGCCGTATGGTCGTAATCCAGCACACACAGTAAACCATTAGGCTTTAAAAGTGTTTTCATTTTTTGAATAAGGGCTTGCGGGTTGGCAACCCATTGTAAGGTGCGGGTTGTAGTAATTACATCAAACAGCCGCGGTGGGTCATACTCCAGGATATCGCCGGTAACAAAGTGCAGGTTTTTTATATCTGTGTAGCTGTCGGTTGCCTGCTGAATGAGGGCTTCACTGCGGTCGAGGCCAATCACGGCCCCGGTTTCACCAACTACGGCGGCAATGCCGTGGGTAATGGCCCCCGACCCGCAGCCTACGTCGAGAACAGTTTGGCCGGGTGCTAAAACATTCAATAAGTTGGCATTGGAGTTAGCTAATGAGCGCTTGTCGAGCACAGCGTTTGTACCGGTGGGCATGGCTGCGCGATCTTTTGAAACAGAATGGTTCATGGTTTGTTGTATAACAGATAAAGTTATTGTGTCGTATTTTGCATCTAAATATAAACGATTTTGGAAAGAAACGGAGTTGTAATTGAGGAAGTAACGT
>CBIMFG010000395.1:0-5174 GCA_966243125.1 uncultured Niastella sp. | reverse complement strand
TTCACCAACCGCAATGCTTTCCTTGATTACCATACCGCTGCCGCACTGGCTGCTGCGCACCGCGCATTAAAAGGCTACAACGATTCCTTATCGCAGCAATGTTTGATGTATGCCCGTAAATTATGGAATGAGAACGCCAGGCAAACCACCGGCAGCGATACCGGTTTTATGGCCAGTTTCAGAAGGAACACAGAAATGGCGGCCGCCCTGCAACTGTTTATTTCCACAAAAGACGAACAATACGCCAAACGCTTTAAAGACATGATCTTTACCACACTCGACAGATCGCTTCAGTTTGGCATCACCGTAGCCTTGCAGGCTTATCCCTATCTGGATAAGGATTATCAGAGCAGGCTGCGCGATTACGTGGTAAAGTTCAAAACAATGAGCGACGATTACGACAAACAGAACCCATATGGCGTGCCCATGATGGCAAGAGGGTGGGGTGGAAACAGTACCATCATCAATTGGGCAATTGCCGGTTATTATGCACATACTTATTTTCCTGATGTAATAGGCGTTGAGTATGTGTACAAAGGATTGAACTATTTATATGGTTGTCATCCTTACCACAACCTGTCATTTGTTTCGGCAGTAGGCGCGCGTTCAAAAAGAGTGACATACGGAAATAACCGGGCCGATTTCAGTTACATTGCCGGTGGAGTAGTGCCCGGACTGCTGTTGCTGCATCCTGATTTTCCTGAGAACAAGGAAGACTGGCCATTTTTATGGGGTGAGAATGAAGTGGTGATCGACATCTGTGCTGCTTACATCTTTTTATCGGCCGCAGTAAACGATATGAACACGAATAAATAACAAGACAACTCCAATTGAACATTTGTATCATAAGATTACACAAATGAGCACTTCATTTTTTTATTGTGTAATTAAATTTGAAAGTGACGGTTATACATTTTTTCCGGAATAACCGCTAACGATTGTAATACCAAAGCTATCATTTAAACCAATAACAACTGCCATATGGAAAAATGTAAACGAGGCCGCTTGCCCCGCAGGCCTTGCTTTGTGTGGTATTGCCTGCTGGCAATATCCCTCAACATGCTGGCGTTCGCGCTCATTCCGTTCACCACGCTGGCAAATGACCGTTTCTCAATGGTCATAAACGGAAAAATAACAGATGATAAAGGCATCCCCATTGGTGAAGTAACCATTGCTGAAAGAGGCACCGATAATATTACGATGTCGAAAGCAGATGGTTCTTTTACCATAACCGTTGCAAATGAAAAATCGGTGCTGGTTTTTTCGCATGTCGGCTACACGCAACAGGAAGTTGCGGTAAAAGGCAGGCAAACCCTCCAGGTTAAATTAGTGCTTTCTTCCCTGTCGATGGATAGTACCATTGTTGTAGGTTACGGCAGGCAGAAAAAGCAAAGCCTGGTAGGCGCCATTTCACAGGTTAAAGGCGATGTACTAACGCGAACCGGCGGTGTATCCAGTTTGGGTGCTGCCTTAACGGGAAATTTGCCGGGCGTTATTACGGTGGCCACACAGGGAACGCCGGGTGGAGAAGATCCGAAGATCTACATCCGCGGACAAAGCACCTGGAATAATAGTGATCCCCTGGTGCTGGTAGACGGTATTGAACGGCCCATGAACAGTGTTGACATCGGTTCAGTTGAAACCATTTCGGTATTGAAAGATGCATCGGCCACCGCCGTTTTTGGCGTAAAGGGCGCCAATGGCGTTATCCTGATCACCACAAAGCGCGGCAGGGAAGGTAAGGCCGAGATCCGGTTTACCGGTAACGCTACCGTGAAAATTCCTTCCAAACTGGCCAGTAAATACGATGCCTACGATGCCATTAAAGTGCGCGATCAGGCCATTGAACGCGAACTGGGTATTTCTCCCTCTTCCTGGTACAGCTATGTTCCATATGCCGAACTGGAAAAGTACCGCAATCCGGCAAACCAGGCTGAAGCCGAACGTTATCCGAATATCGACTGGCAGGACCAACTGGTTAAGAACCATGTTATGTCTTACAACGGCAGCCTGAATATCTCGGGCGGTTCTCCATTGGTGAAATATTTTACTTCGGTAGATTATTTACATGAAGGCGATATCATCAAGCAAATAGATAACGGAAAATCATATAAACCCGGTTATGGTTTCGACCGGGTGAATGCACGAACCAACCTTGATTTCAATTTAACCAGGTCAACGGTGCTCACGGCTAATTTATCAGGCTCCTATGGTGTAAAACAGGATGCCTATGGACAGGACAGCTGGGAATACCGCATCTGGCAAAGTATCTATAATAACGCTCCCAATATTTATTATCCCCGTTATTCAGATGGCGGCTGGGGATACTTTCCATTGGAAACAGTATCAACTATAAATTCATTGGCGGTAATGGGTAATAATGGTGTGCGCAAAAACACTACCACCCGCATTACCACCGACTTTACCTTACGGCAGGACCTGAGCGCCATTCTGAAAGGACTGGCTGCAAAGGGCACGCTTTCATTCGACAATGCATTCGTTTCCCAGGGCGGCATTTACGACAATGGTAATATTCAACAGGAATACATTGACCCGGTTACGGGTGAAAAAAAATACAGTCAGTATTTGGGCACCAATCAATTCGACTGGATACCGCCCCGGTGGAACCCCAATGTAGATGCTGTGCAGAACGGCAGCACATACCGCAAATTGTTTTACCAGTTACAGGTAGACTATGCTCGGCGTTTTGGCCGGCATGACATAACTGCCATGGGTATGTTTAGCCGCGACAAATATGCAACCGGCAGTGAGTTTGAACATTTTCGTGAAGACTGGGTAAGCAGGGTTACCTATAATTATGACGGCAGGTATTTCGCCGAATTCAATGGCGCTTATAACGGGTCTGAAAAATTTGGTCCCAACTACCGCTTTGCTTTCTTTCCTTCTGCTGCCCTGGGCTGGATGATCAGCAATGAGAAATTCTTACAGAACCAAACGTTCCTGAATACGTTGAAGCTGCGCGCTTCCTACGGCCAGGTAGGTAACGACAATGTAAACGGCCGCTGGTTGTATATGACAGCCTGGACGTATGGCGGCAACACGCCACTGGGCGCCTCGGCAGGACAGAACAGTCCCTATAACTGGTGGGCCGAAGCACGAAGCAGCGTTGGTAACCCCGATATTCATTGGGAAAAAGTGACAAAAGCAAATTTCGGGCTCGACTATGCTTTATGGAATGGTTTGTTGTCGGGCAGCGTGGAAGTGTTCAACGATTATCGCACCGACATTTTGCTGGCAGGTACGCAACGTTCCGTGCCTTCTTATTTTGGCGTTCAACCGGCCACGGCCAATGTGGGCAGGGTGCGCAACAAAGGATACGAAATTGAGCTGCGGGTTAGTAAATCATTACCTAAGGCTATCAGGTTGTGGGCCAACTTTGCCATCACCCATGCAAAGGACAATATCATAGAAGCGGAAGACGCGCAGTTGCTGGATGATTACCAGAAACGGGCAGGCAAACCCATTGGCCAGGCTTATTCTTACGTAAGCAGCGGCTATTATAACACCTGGGACCAGGTGTATGGCAGTACCTATCTTAATACATACGACAATCAAAAGTTACCCGGTAACCTGAATATGGTTGATTACAATGGCGATGGCGTGATCGATAATAAAGATGCCGTTCCTTATGGCTATCCTGAACGGCCCCAGAATACTTATAACGCTACGCTTGGTATTGATTGGAAAGGGTTCAGCGCCTTCGTTCAGTTTTATGGAGTGAACAATGTTAACCGGTATTTGCAGCTGGTAAGTTTTTCAGGTCAGTATCACTACGATAATGTATATAAGCAAGGTGCTTACTGGACAAAAGATAACCCCAATGCCGATGTGCCCATGCCGCGTTATGCCACGGTAATGCCCTACTATGGTACTACTTATTTATACGACGGAACTTATTTGAGGTTGAAGAATGCGGAGATAGCCTACACGTTCAGGTTATCACAACTGAAGAATATCGGTATCAACGCGTTCCGCATTTATGTGAACGGCGATAACCTGTTATTATGGACAAAAATGCCCGACGATCGCGAAGTAAGTATGGGGGCTGCCACTGCATACCCCACCATCAGGCGTATCAACCTCGGGTGTAACGTAACATTTTAAATGCTTGCTATATGAAAAGGTATTCATCTATAATAATAACCTGTGTTTTCATTATTATGCTAACGGGGCTGTATGGCTGCAAACGTTATTTAGACAGAGCGCCTGCAGCAGATGTATCGCCTACCGATGCATTTATAAACTTCACCAACTTTCAGGGTTTTACCGAAGAGATCTATTCCCTGATACCTGAATATACCAGTAAAACCTGGGCCTGTGACTGGATCCTGGGCGACGAAATTATTCATAAGACCGGTGTAACCTGGTTGAATGAACAACTGGATAATGGCGACTCCTGGTCATGGACAACCGGCGAATGGATCTCCTGGCTGGATGCGCCCAATTATAACCCCGACCCAACTACAGGTTTTGGTAAAGGTCTTTGGCCAAACTCATGGTATGGCATTCACAAAGCCAATTTAGGGTTGGTTAACGTAGATAAACTCGCCGGTACACAGGAAGAAAGAGATCTGATAAAAGGCCAGTTGTTGTTTTTCCGCGGCTGGTTCCATTTTGAATTGATGACCTATTGGGGCGGGCTTCCCTTCATTGATACGGTTTTGTCGCCCAGCGCCAAACTGGAATTGCCACGCCTGAATTACCAGGAGATGGCCGACCGCGTAGCGGCAGATTTCAGAGCTGCTGCCGATCTGTTACCTGTTAACTGGGATAATACCGAAGCCGGCAAGGCTACACTGGGTAAAAACCAGTTGCGCATTACAAAGGCTGCGGCTTTGGGCTACCTGGGTAAAAACTATTTATATGCCGGCAGCCCGTTGATGAACCGCACATCTACCGGTAATGCAGGTTTCAATACCGACTATTGTAAAAAAGCGGCGGATGCATTTGCTGAGTTATTGAAACTGGTCGACAGCCGCGCCACCTGGATCCGGTTGATCGATTATAATCGTTTCGATGACCTGTTCTTTACCAATGGCGGCAGCTTTATTCCCGGTTATCCTGAGGCCATCTTTCAAAACCCGGTATACAGCTCCTGGTTTGCCGGTTGTCCCTGGGGACCAAGTTCCATTTTTGCTGAAGGGAACGTTGGC
>CBIMFG010000394.1:0-5180 GCA_966243125.1 uncultured Niastella sp. | reverse complement strand
GCTTTTGTTTACGATTACCCAGGGATGACCATCCATTTGGTGTTCTACCGTTTGGTAATCCGCTGCTGCCAGTTGCGCGGCTGTATAACGGCCGCGGGCATACAAATAAGCATCGGCATACAAGGTATGCAGTACCTCTTCAATATAATGCGCCAGGGTAAATGGCCGAATGCCAAAAGTGTTTTGTAATTCTACAAAAAATAGCGGCGCATCGGTGGCCATCGCGGCTTCACCATTTTCATGTCGCTGAATACTGGTGGCTTCAATATGCCAGTAGTCGAGCAGGCGTTTGTGCCCGGTGAAGGTATATTCAATGTGTGTGTGATCGGTTGCCAGTCTGAAATGAGTGCCGCCGTTTTTATTTGCTGAAACAACAACGGGTTGCGCCACTTCTTCATGCATCAACTCTGAAATGCTTTTCGCCAGCAACCGGTTGTTTACTTTTTGCCAAATGGCAATCGAAAGCGGATCTGTGCCCGCCAGTGGTTTGCTAATCATGTTAAAGTTTTAAATGGTGCTGAGCGGAGTCGAAGCCTCTGCGCGTAAAGCGCTGAGCGAAGTGGAAGCGCGCGCTTCCCCGCTGCCGAAACTTTGAAACGCAATTCTTTTTTCAATCTGGTACACCTCTCTGCCACATACTTTATTTATGATGTGCGCATTGCGATAGGCGCCCATACCCAGGTCGGGTGTTACAAAACCATGCGTATGCAGTTCAATATTCTGAACAAATATTTCATTGTCATTTATGTCGATGGTGTAATCCCGCTGCACCTGTAACAAGCCATCTGGCTGCCGGTTAATGCGTTCGGCTATACCTTGCAGAAAAGCTGGTTCTTTATATTTATACCCCGTAGCCAGCACTACATAGTTGGCCTGACATTGATACGCTTCCTGTTGTTCGGTTTCTGTAAAGAACAGCTCGCAGGTGTTGGCGTCGTTGGAAGATAAGATGTGATCCAGCCGCATGTTAGATCTTATGTTAACAGACAGCGGTACATTGTCAACACTCATTTCATACAACTGATCAAAGATGTCGTTGATGAGATCGTAGTTAATGCCTTTGTACAGGCTGTTTTGTTTGGTCAGTAATTTCTTACGATTTTCCGCTGGTAAATTGTAGAAGTAATCAACATACTCAGGCGAGGTTAATTCCAGCGTGAGTTTTGAATACTCCATAGGGTAAAAGCGGGGCGAGCGGGTAAACCAGTTTAGTTGCATCCCTTGTTGGGTGGCAGGTAACAAATCCTGGAATATTTCTGCAGCGCTTTGTCCAGACCCGATCACCGCAACCGAACCACTGTTTTGTATTTGCTCTTTGTGCATCAGGTATTGCGAAGTATGGATCACGCCGGGCAGTTGCTCAATAAATGCCGGAATATATGGTTGCGTACCAGTGCCCAATGCCAGCCGTTCTGCATAAAAGGTTTCTGGTTTATTACTTTTTCCACGGCGCACTGTTACGCCGTATAATTCATTTTCATAACGAATATCAATTACCTCATATCCAAACCTGACATTGCTCAATTGTTTGGCCACCCATTTACAATAAGCGTTGTACTCCTTCCGCAGAATATTAAAATTCTCCCTGATGTAAAATGGATACAACCGGTTCGTTTGCTTGGCGTAATTCAGGAAACTGTATTTATTGGTGGGATCTGCTAATGTAACCAGGTCTGCCATAAACGGAACCTGTAAAGTAGCATTCGGCAGCATTAACCCCGGGTGCCAGTCAAACGATTCTGACTGATCAAAGAACAGTGAACTTACCGCTGCTACGGGTTCTATCAAAGCTGCCAGCCCTAAGTTAAACGGGCCAATACCGATGCCTATTAGAGAATATGTTTGTTGTGTTTTCATTTTCGTTTTTTAAGTGAACGTTTAAGGTTTAAAGTTTAAGGTTTAAGGTGCAACCCGAAATTCGGGCTATCCGAGTTTGTTCGGGAAGGTTGCATTAAGGACTACCTTATACCTTAAACCTTATACTTTAAACCCTGTATTGTGGGAACTTCGCCCAGAACCACTCCCGGTAACAAAAGTTCAGGTTGGCTTTTTTATGGGGCATTTCTATCACCTTATCTATTTTAAACCCAACATGCATTTTGTTCATAAGGGAAGCCATGGAGTCAACAGAGCCTTCACCAACCATTTTACCTACCTGCGGTTGGGCAAATACATAATCAACCATACACTGCGTAAAAGGCGATACGTATTTCTTTTTGGGATCAACCGGAGCAATGTATTGATGGGTGCCATAATCGGTAGGCAATACCTCGTAATACTCACCAACCAGGTCGCGGCAGGCCCAGTACACTTCAAAGTAACAGGTGGGCTCGCCATTGGCTTCGCCTATGTAAGCATACAACATGTCGCCGGCTAATAACGTGCGGTAATAGGTTTCCAGTTGACTGATGGGCCAGTTCATTTGCCAGATCTTAATAGCATGTTCGCGGTGAAACCATTCATGCAGCATTTCCAGGTCACGATCCAGATCAATAGGCCGGAAGCTGATGGTTACATTTTCTTTTTCGAAATGCCGGTTGTAAAAGATTTCCTTCGACGCCGGATTGATAAGTGTATCGCTAAAGAAATATTTATGTAATGGATTGTAGTACGTACGGTACACGGCCGGATTGGTACGCGGCGCACTGGCTTCATCCATGTTGTTGATGCTGGTGAGCAGGTTACCCTTGGTGTTTAGCTTGGGCGCTGTTAAAAAATGATTCACCAAACCGGTGGTGTCGGTATCCTTTAGGGAGGATAACAATTCATACGTTACACTCAATAACGTGCGTTCATCAACCAATTGGTTCCTGCCAAATGCATTCACCAGCCCAAACAGGTTATTGCTGATAAGGTAATGGTCCCAATAGCGAGACATGCGTTCTTCGGGTATAAATGACCGGCTGTTGCTGCCAAAATCAGGAATGGCCTGCAGCAGTTCGTTTACTTTTCCTTCGCGGAAAAAGAAACCCTGGTTGTCGCGGAAATAGATCTTAGCGGGAAACAGGTTGTCGTTCAATTCCAGCAAAATATTCTGCTGATGGTATTCACTGCCCAGGCCAAAATCATTAAAAATACCGATCAGCGGTTGCACGCATACGTGCAGGTATTGACTGAACCAGTCGATGGCAGTTTCCCTGACGGACTTGTTTTGTTTTTTGGCTGCTTCGTGAATAATATTGACTAAACGCGGAGTGTTGTTGTTAATACTATTCTGACTCAACGCCGCTATCAACGATACATTCTTTTGCGCAGCCTTGTCTTTGAAAACATTCCTGCGCACGCTGGTGGTAAAGCCATCTATCACTTCACCATTCCAGTTCACCATAATGTAGGCCGGATCGGTAATAAATTCCACTTGCGGGTATTGTTGTTGCAAAGCCTTACCCCAACTGGTTTTCATCAAGCGGGCTGCATCATAGCCGCGGTATAACTCATGCGGATAATTAACGCGATATGAATTGGTGAGCTTAACATGCAGCGAGAGCTTATACATCCAGTTGCTTTGTTCGTTGTAAACCGTACGAACAGAGGAAGTGGGGGCGTATGCTGCTCCTGCTTCGCCGATGCTATACAGCATGCCTTTTGCCAGCATTTCCCGCGTAGCGGGATGTTGCAGCAGATATACCGCTTCCCAGGGATGCGTGGGCACTACTTTATAATCGTAGTATTCCCTGAGCATCGTTTTGGCTGAGATGGACAAATCGCTGGCCAGCAACTCCTGTTTTAACCAATCGCAGGGCAGTATTGCTTCCGTGCTTTTTTCAGTTACGCAATCCGGATGAATTAAAAAATAGTACAACGGAAAGCGGGCCTGTGTTTCGGGTGAATAGCACAACAGATCGTCAGTGGTAAATCCCTCTCTTGTTTTGGTGAGCGGGTGCAGGTTGTGCCCCAGTAATAAGGATTGTTCTGCCTCAATAAAATGTTGTTGCGCCCGGGTAATATCGGGTTGATTGCTTTCCAGTTTGTCGAGGAAGATGCTCAGGTTGTCGATGCTGTTCTGCATCAGCAAGGCGGTGCGGCTGTACTCCGCATCGGGATACATTGTTTTGGCATATTCCGTTACCAGCTCCAGAAAGCGGAATGGATTTATTGACTGCAGGTTATTCGTTGCTATTTCTTTTTCTGCTACCGGAAAATAAAAGCTATGGATGCCGGTTTCGGAATAATATTGTAATGGAACATATACTTCATAGCCAATGGCGCTGAAGTCAATCCTTATGTGCAGGGTATGCCCGGTATGCCGGAACCACTCAGCCAGGGCCTCATCGTATTTTGGAATGCCTTCGTACCGGCTCCAGTTGTTGAACTCACGGCAAAAGCTGTTAAGCAGCGCCGTATAGTTTATTTGCTCAGCTGTATGCTGGTGTGTGTTGGTGGCGTTGCTCGTAATCTTTTCCATGCTTTTGTATGATGGTTAATATGTTTTGAATGTGTTGGATGGTTGTAAGTGGATTCAGAATAGTGAACTTCAGGTAAAACTGTCCGTTTACCTTAGTGCTGGCCACCAGCACTTCGCCATTGAAGAACATGGTTTGTTTTATGTGTAAATTCATGGCGCATACATCTATGTCGCTCCCTTGCTGTGGCAGGTAGCGGAATACCAGTACACCCAAATCGGAGTGGCTGAGTAATTCATACTGTCCCGATTCTTCAATAAGACAGGCCGCCTGTTCAGTGGTGTCAATGATGCGGTCGGTATACCGTCCCAGTTTTTGTTTGCCCATGCGCCGCAGTGTGAACCATAGTTTCAACGCATCAAAGCGGCGGGTACTTTGGGTGATCGATTTATTGATCTGCGCCGGTAAGGCATCATAATCCTGTTCTTTGGGGTTCAGGTAATCTGCATGGTGTTTGATGATGTTGAGGTGCAGTTTGTTCTTCACCAGAAAGGCGCTGCTGCTGATGGGTTGAAAGAACGATTTGTGATAGTCGATGGTCACCGAATCTGCGAGCTCGATACCATTCAGCAGGTGGCGGTATTTTTCCGACAATAACAAACCGCAGCCATAAGCGGCATCTACATGTACCCACAGGTTAAACTGTTTGGCAATACGGGCTATTTCCTGCAACGGATCAATATTCCCGAAATCGGTAGTACCGGCAGTGGCCACAATAGCAATGGGAATGTTGCCTTGTTCTATTTCGTTGAGAATGGCCTGCATCAGCTTCTTGGC
>CBIMFG010000393.1:0-5183 GCA_966243125.1 uncultured Niastella sp. | reverse complement strand
AAAAAACAACAGTGCGGCTAAAATTCGGGTCCTTCAAAAAAGGTTCAGCTATAAGTAATATGCCTGGTCCTGGGTTTACCATATACTGAAATTAATATTTAAAACGGGTACTGAAAATGATTGTTCAAAAATTTTAGCGATTCGCTAAAACTTTTATAAGTTAGTGGCTCGCTAAACTGTTGTTATACCGGGCCTAACTTGGTAAATCTAAGTTAAACCATAGCCTACGAAATCCGTGCCATGGGAGTCACGAGTTACGTTTATTAAATTTGCCGGTTACTAAAATTATCTGCATGGGATGTTGAAATTTTCCCATAAACCAGGAGAAGCTAAGTAGTAATGGATAACCGGTAGATAATGACAACAGCGGCGATATTAAAACCTAATACATTGCAGTTAAGGAAAATTTTTCCTGTCATCATTGTGCTGATCAGCTTATCGTTGATCGGGACCATTTACGTTCAGTACAGCTGGTTGCGTACCATGCTGGTTGACAAGCACGAAGAGTTCAGATACAAATTGATCCGGGGTATAAACGAGGTAGGCATGAACCTGATGGAGCAAAAAAGCTCCCTGCCTTCGCTTAAAAATTACCGCATCCGGCCCGATTTTAGTCTGCAGTCTGAACAGTTCAGGTCGGAGCTGATGCGCCCCCCAACCATTGCCCAAAAGTTTACCGAACAGGAAGTGGCCGACAAACTGCACAAATCCTTTGCCGCCCAGGGGTTAAAAGATGTGAAGTTTGAGTTTGCTATTACCAGCAATGTAAACCTGCTTTCGTACGAAATAAAGTCACGGGCCTTTTTAAACCAGGTAGAAGATACAGCCAGCGACCGCAACCTGGTGCTGTATTATTTGTTTCAACCACCCAGTGGCAGCGACCTGGAAAACCTGGTACCCGAGGAAATAATGACGGTGATTGTTCCCAATGTTAAAAAAGTAGTGTTAAGCGATATGCGCTGGATGATCGTAGGGGCAGTGTTCTTCACCCTCATGATCATTACCGCGTTCTATATAACTGTAAATGCGTTGTTGCGTCAGAAAAAGTTGAGTGAAATAAAGAATGACTTTATTAATAATATGACGCACGAGTTCAAAACACCATTGGCTACCATTTCGCTGGCGGTTGATGCGTTGCGCAATGATAAAGTAGCTGCGGACCGCGAAAAAATGAACTACTTCAGCAGTATTATTAAGGAAGAGAACAAACGCATGAACAAACATGTGGAAACCATTCTGCAGGCAGCCGTAATGGACCGCCAGGAGTTAACGCTGAACAAGGTGCCGCTGCATGTACATGATCTTATACACGAGATCATGGATAACTATATACTGCAACTCGACGAAAAAGGCGCCCATGCCGAACTGAGCCTCGATGCAAAGTTCGATTTTATTGAGGCCGACCAGGTGCACTTCCGCAACCTGATCTCGAACCTGGTTGACAATGCCGTAAAATATTCAAAAGACAGCCTCGTAATAAAAATAGCTACTTATAATACCAATAAATTCATTGGCATTCGAATAGAAGACAATGGTATTGGTATGAGCAAAGAAACCGTGAGGCGGATCTTTGAAAAATTCTATCGCGCCCACACGGGTAATTTGCATAATGTAAAAGGCTTTGGTTTGGGCTTAAGCTATGTAAAAACAGTGGTTGATGCCCATGATGGTAAGATCAAGGTCGACAGCTTACTGGGCAAAGGCTCTGCCTTCACCCTCGAAATACCGCTGTTGAAAGATGGCGCTACTGCCGAAACAGTAAACACCCATCGCCATAACTAAGAAAGCGAAACTCATTTTCTAACGCATACGAATATAGTTTTCGCCAGTCGTTACCCACAAAAGCTGCTACCAACAGCAGTAACGTGGATTGCGGTTGGTGAAAATTTGTGACCAGCGCCCGTGGTATTTGAAAGGTATAACCGGGGGCAATTAGCAAAGAAGTTTTGGTGATTAGGCGGTCCATCTTATGCGCGTGCATATACTGCAGCAGGCTTTCAAGGGCCGTTCTGGCCGCTATTCCATTTAATTCATACGGGTCCCACTGATGCACTACCAGATCTTCCAATGCAAGATCGGGTTGATTTACCGTTTTTACACCCAGCCAGTACAGGCTTTCAATGGTGCGCAGGGAGGTAGTGCCAACCACCGTAATGTGTTTATCGAGGTATTGTAAAATACGTTCGATGGTACTGGTGTTTACATCAATGAACTCTGCGTGCATAGGGTGTTCGCCCATGGTATCGCTTTTTACCGGTTTAAAGGTGCCCGCGCCAACGTGCAGGGTAACATACTCCCGGCTGATGTGTTTGCCGTTGAGCTGTTCAAACAACGCATCGGTAAAATGCAAACCAGCTGTGGGCGCGGCTACCGAGCCTTCGGTATTGGCATAAATGGTTTGATAGCGGTCGCTATCAGCCTGCTCCACTTCCCGTTTAATATAAGGCGGCAGGGGAATGTTGCCGGCAACATGTAATACTTCTGCAAAGGTGAGTGCTTCGGGGCTCCACGACAGTTCAATAGCAAAGCTGTCTTTTTCCTTACCCAGATAGCGGGCGTGTAAAGTGATCTCCTGCCCGTTCCAGTTCATTTTCTTTTCCAGTATCTGGCCGGGTTTCCATTTGCTGGCGCCACCAATCAAACAGATCCAGGTAACCTTACCCTTTTGGGTCATGGCCGTGGTCATGTCGGCATACTGCGGTGGCGGTTCCAGGCAAAAGATTTCCACTACGGCGCCGGTTGGTTTTTGAAACAACAGACGGGCGGCCACCACTTTGGTGTTATTGAAGATCAGCAGGGAATCGGGCGGTAAGTGCTGGTAAATGTTCCGGTAAATGCTTTCCTGCAGGGCTCCTTGTTTGTAAATCAGGAGGCGGGAACTGTCTCTTTCGGGGAGCGGATACCGGGCAATTTGTTGCTCCGGCAGCTCATAGGTAAAATCGTGAACGGATAGTTCTTTTGGATGCATCTTATTAGGCGGCCAACTGCCGCGGTTTTTGATGAGGTGCAAAGGTACACATTGGTGCTAACAAATGCAATAGGGGGCTTATAAGGGATAGTGTAGGAGAGTGGGTTTGCAAAAACGAGCAAGCAGGTTAAAAGTCGTAATAGGCGGGCGTTTTATGGCAACAAGTAGCAAGCAGGCATAACTAAAAAAAAGTATAAAAACTATCAACGATTAGTAAGAAGTTGATACCGATCTAGTTTTTATTTAATTCAAAAATAATATTGACGCGTATTCAAATCTTATGTAACTTAGTGGCATAGGATAAGGTTTAATGGTTAATGGTATTTGATTAGTGCAGCCTCCCCTCCGGGAGGCTTTTTTTATTTTACCCCCGAAGCAGACATTTACTAGCCACAAGCATCGCGCCACATACTCCATAATGTGTACAAAACATGGTAACTTAATCGCCAAAAAGTGTATTTACCCATTTACCGTAGGGTTGTTTTGGTTCTACTGTATCATTAAAAACTTTTTGTGATCGTTTAATTGTTCAAATGAGTCATTTGATTGATCAGGGAATGCCATAATTTTTTTGGCGATCATTTAATTGATCAAGTGAAGCCGTTTTAAAAATAAATGCTTCACTTTTTTGATTAAGCATCCCTCAAACTGTTTTTTGGCATGGGATAATTTCCTGCAGACCTCTTTCATGGTTCAAGAGCTATCCTTAACCGGACAAATGTGATGCCTCAATCATTTTTTGCTATGGCTTAATTGTTCAAATGAGTCATTTGATCGAATTAAACGATGGCTTAATTTGACTTTGCTATCGTTGAATGGATTGAATGAGTCGTTTTAAAAAAAAGATGAGGGCTTTATCTTTTTTATGAGCCAGGGGAAGTTTTTATGGGTCATAAAATTTTTTGATGAGTCATAAAATCTTTTGATGAGCTGAAAAATTTCTTATGGGCTCATAAAATCTTTCTATGAGCCGGAAAATTTTCTGCGCCATCATGAAAAACTTAAAACGACTCAAAAAAAAATTTTCAGGGTCATAAAATTTATAAGTGCCTCACAAAATCGCAAAGATGGTCGTTTTGTGGATTTTATGATGTGGGAGCGTTTTTTAACCAGCTGAAGGCACTTTTAATTACTCGAATATTGTCTAAATGTGCACGCGTATTGGCAAAACTGCACGCTTATCAAATAATTTAGAAAATAAATAAAGCTTTTTTTAAATTTAGAATATCAAATAACCAGTACTATAAACCTTAGCTTGTCCATGAGAAATTCTTTAATTCCCGCAGCCATCCGTCTTGATTATTGGCCATCTTCAGTATTGAGCCGTTTCAAAAATCTTCTTTAACAATTCCATTTTCTTCTTGCAACCATAGTTGCCTGAAGAAGTTATCGGCTATTGGCAAAGCTCTCAAAACAACTATATATAAGCTATCAATTATACCATATGAAAAAGGTAGTTCAATTTTCCTGTCTATTATTCCTTGCCGGCATATTATTGGTGACGCGTACCTACGGGCAAAATCAAACCATCACACCTGTTACACCTGAAGCAGCCCAATTTGCGAAAATGGCCAATTACCCCATTAGTATGAACACGGGTGTGCCTAATATCGGCATTCCCTTTTATACCATAGACGTAGGTGGCATGAATTTGCCCCTGGCGCTTTCATACCATGCAGGCGGCTTTAAAGTAAATGAAAAAAGCGGTAACATAGGTTTGGGGTGGAGCCTGAATGCTGACATACAAATAACCCGAACAGTAAATGGCTTCGACGATTTCGGGCGCAATGGTTATGCCACTTCAGGTACCGTTACTATGTATCCCTTTTTATGGCGTACTTTCGGAAATGGCGGCGGTACCCAGGACTATAACAATACTAACTTGTATAACCTGGCGTCAGGCGCCATGGATGGAAAACCTGATAAGTTCTCTTATAAGTTATTAAATAAATCAGGTTCGTTTTATGTGATGAAGAATGGCGGCAGTTATTCATTTGTTACTGTACCTTTTGATAACATACAGATCTTCTTTAATAACCATCAGTTTACCATTATTGATAACGATGGCACTACCTACATTTTCAGTGTGCCTATACCCCCATCATCCGTTACCGATCTTGCCCAGGCAGGCAGGGAAATGGCAGGTGATGTTATTACTACCTGGAAGTGTTTGAAAATCGTAAATGCATCGCAAACAGACGAAATAAATTTTACC
>CBIMFG010000392.1:0-5193 GCA_966243125.1 uncultured Niastella sp. | reverse complement strand
AAAAGCTATAGGAAACATAAATACCAATTACCAGCCGCCCGCCACAAAGGTTATTGTAACCCAATAATTAATTGCTTTTCATTTCAATAGTATGCGGGGTGTTTGTTTCAGTAACGATCACCCCACCTGTTAACAGGGTATTATCTTCCCGTAAACTAAACTGACCGGTTACATTCCCACTTACTATTATAAGACTTGATTCTTTATACCTCACCTTTCCACCGATGGCTCTGATGCCAACTTTTCCATCAAATAAAAAGGAATTACTACCTGAACTGGTGAATGTAAGATAGTCAGGAGACTTCACGCCTGAAAAGGTAATTCCATTGAGTTTTTCTTTGATGTCTGACGGCATAGGGCTGGTAGATACCTGTTCCACCAATGGTTGCTTGATGCCCGTGGGGATACGTTTAGGACCGATCGTTGTTACCGGTGGTTTAACCGCGGGTATCTCTGCTGGCTTACGCTTCCTTACCTGAACATGAACGATGCGGTTAGCAGACAACTGAATTTTTTTGTTTTCGGGTAAGATCTCATATTTCTTTTCTAATTCTTCGCCTAAAATTACTTCCACCGAATCGTCTTCGAAAGATTCAGGTACCTGCGCAAAGCCGGCCGTACCATCATTGTTTAAAGCTACTTTTTCTTTTTTGGTACCGTATTCCAGGGAAACATCACCCTGGGTAACCGCTTTGTTGTCTTCATCTCTTAATTCAATGGTAGCATGAAAGGTGTTGTTGTTGCGAAGTGAGAAGAAGCCTGCAGTCCCAATAATTACAATGGCAATAATGATGTACGATAGTTTTATTCCCTTCTTTACGCCATCTTCAATGCTAATCACTCTTTTGTTGGTGTCTTTTGCCAGTTCCAATTGTTGAGTAAGATCCGCCTCAAAGTCATTCAGCGATTGTTGGGTAACATGGGTAACAACCTGCTGTACCTCGTGTAATGTACCCAAAGGCTTTTTTGCCTGAATGCTTTTATAGGTTTCTTCAGCCATCATCCGATTGTATTCAAACCGGGCCTTTTCATTCCGGTTCAAACCTTCCATAAAAAGAATGCGAAATATGGGCAGCTGGTTATTGCTGAAATAAGTGGTGAGGTCTGGCGATAAAATTAATGTAGGGTCATCTACCCGGGGTAGCCTTCGCTGATATAAACGTTGAAAGGTATCAAAGTTATTCTCCTCCAGTAATAGAGACATCAGTTCGGCAATAGTGAGGGGAGCAGCATTGAAGGTGAGTTTGAAGGCTGCCCCCAGTTTTTTTAACAAGGCCCTGCTGCCCTTGTTCAGTTTTACATTTCGTTCTTTTTCATAAGACAAGGGTAAACCTTCTGCGATGGCTGTCTCCATTTGTTCACTAAACAGCGTATGCAAATGTTGGTTAATTGGCCCTGGGTTTTGCTGCATCTTTTCAAGCACATCCTTTGTAATATCTTTAATGGTATCGCCCGTAAAGCTTTTGAAAAGATCGCCGATGATGCTAAGCAGGGAAGCCGCGACACCTGGCACCTTCAGGCCGGTTAAAAAACTGATCCCAAAATAACTTAGTTCGTACAATGCTTTTTTAGCTATTGAAGTTTTACCCATAATCAGGGCCAATTTAAGGTAATGCACCAGGCTGTACCACCGTGTTTTCACCCCTTTTTGGCTGGCCTGAATCATTTTGGATACAACTCTCCTCAAATCGGACACATCAGCCCTTTGCACTTGTTTGACTTTTGTAATACAAAATTGAATTACAGAATGAAAACAATCTTTATTACAGGGGCCTCCACCGGCCTGGGCAAAGCAACCGCAAAATTATTCGCTGCAAAAGGTTGGCAGGTAATAGCTACCATGCGCAATCCGGCAGGGGAGAAAGAATTGAACACCATCAGTAACATTACTTTATTGCCATTGGATGTTACCAACCCGGCTCAAATAAAAGAAACCACACAAAAGGCCATAGGAATGGGTAATATTGATGTGGTGTTCAATAATGCCGGTTATGGTTTGATGGGCCCATTGGAAAGCGTGACCGATGAACAGGTAACAAAACAGATCAATACCAATTTGCTGGGCGTGATCAGGGTTACGCAGGCATTCATTCCTCATTTCAGAGAAAAGCAAAGCGGTCTTTTTATAACAACCACTTCCATTGGCGGGCACATCGCTTATCCTTTCAGCTCCTTGTATCATGCTACCAAATGGGCCCTGGAAGGTTATAGTGAAAGCCTTTCCTTTGAATTGAAAAGGATAGGGGTTGGAATTAAAACAATTGCGCCCGGTGGCATTAAAACCGATTTTCTGGATCGCTCTGCTGATTATTCAAAACACCCGGCTTATGATAAATGGGTTAATCAGTTATTTTCGAAAGTTGATCCCAATGTATTTTCAACCGCCGAACAGGTTGCCGAAGTGGTGTATGAAGCTGCAACAGATGGTAAAGACCAGATCCGATACATCGCCGGCGAAATTGCAAATGCCCAATATGCACACCGGCTTCAGGTAGGGCCAGAGGCTTTCAGGAAGAATATGGAACAGATCTTTTTTGCCGAATGAACCCGTTAACTTTGTTTAGTGAAAAAAGAAGAAAACAGTCCAATACAGTTTAATTCTATTTCCAGCTTACACCGGGTGCTGGGCGTGCCCAAGCCCCTGCACCCGCTGGTGAGCATTATTGACAATACCAGCATTAAAATAGAAAAAGACCGGCTGCCGCACGCTTTCCTTTTTGATTTCTATAACATCTCCTACAAAGAAAAGATCCAGGGGCGGTTAAAGTATGGGCAGAGCTATTATGATTTTGAAGAAGGCAGCCTGGTATTTACAGCACCCGGTCAGTTGCTGGCCATTGCCCATGATACAGAATACAAAGGTAGAACCCTGCTCTTTCATCCCGATTTTATCAGGAATTATCCATTAGCGCAACACATAAAAAAGTATGGCTACTTTTCTTATACCATTAACGAATCGCTGCATTTGTCTGAAAAGGAAAGAGCCGTCATTATAGGCATCTTCAACAACATGAACAGTGAGCTGCATGCTAATATCGATGATTTTAGTCAGGATATAATCGTATCGCAAATAGAGTTGTTGTTAAACTACAGCAATCGTTTTTACAAGCGGCAGTTTTTAACCCGCAAAGCAGTAAATAACGATCTGCTGGCAAAGCTCGATGACCTGTTGAATGATTACTTTAATGATGAAACCGCATTGATGAAAGGATTGCCATCTGTACAGGACCTTGCTGCGCAGTTGCATGTGTCGCCAGGTTATTTAAGTGATATGCTGCGTTCGCTTACCGGGCAAAATACCCAACAGCACATTCACAATAAGGTAATTGAAAAGGCGAAGAAAATTTTAAGTCAAAGTAATTTATCGGTTGCTGAGATAGCGTATCAATTAGGGTTTGAACGGCCGCAGTCGTTTAATAAGTTATTCAAACAAAAAACAAAGGTATCGCCGCTGGAGTATAGGAGGTCATTTAACTAAATACAAAAAGGTCTGCCGGCTCACCGGAAGACCTTTCTGCTGTAATGCTAATATCTACAACTAAATGCTGAAAAGCTTTATTGCTCCAGTTTAATTTCACCGATATCAGTAGGCTGACCATCAGTTACAGTAACACCATCTTTAGCGGCATTTTTGTAAGGTGGTTTAGCTTCAATAATAATCCGGTAAGTGCCTGGTTTGGCATCTGTGATCTCAAAAGTACCCTTATTGATCTCTGCTTTTAAAGTGTCGGTTGCCGACAGTGCCCATGCTCTTACAGCAGCATCTGCCGGATTCACTGTTCCTTTTACAGAACCCACTCTAACAGCATTAAAAGCAAACAATCCGGCGGCAGCGAACGCTAAAGCTGCCATACTCATCTTGGCATTTTTCATAACTCAACTAAATTATAGGTTAAACAAAATGGTTACAATGTCTTCAGCTACAACGCCTATAATCCAAGGTAGAAATTTAATTTGATCATTGTTGACGTACAAGGCAAGACAAGTACTGTGCCAGAACAAGCGCCCAGGTATAAGAAATTATTTTAACATTTTTTGTGCTGGCGGTGGCATAATTTATTTTCTAACAGGCTGTAGAATAATGTCAACACATGCTATCTTCGTTTGCATACATCAGTTAGAAATAACGAGTAATATTTGCCCAAAATCACCAATTATTAATTGGCCCGCACTATTTGGCGTTCTGCCAACCCATTCTGGGTTAAGTATTTATTATCAAAATAAAAATTGATAGTAGCCTGGAACCAACATTTTTTAAGGATATTACGTAAGTATTTAGGAATAACAATATGATGAGAAAAAATTTACTTGGACTGGTAGCCTTTTTTGTGTGTATGGTAGGAAATATGGCCCCGGTGGTAGCGCAGGAAAAATGCGGAACCATGCCCCTGATGGAAAATACCTTTAAACGGAATACCTCGCTAAGATCGAAATTTCAGGTGCAAACCCAGCAAATAGGGGAGGCCGCCCTCAAAAGAAAAAAGCAGGCTCAGCTCCTGCGGGTGGAAGGCGCCCCTATAATTATACCCGTTGTATTTCATATTGTATTAAGGAACCCTTTACAGGTTACCGATGCCCAAATTCAGGCCCAGATAGATCGGTTGAACCTGGACTATGGTGGGATAAATCCTGATACCACCCTTATTCCAACCTGGTTTAAGCCTTACTTTGCCAAACCCAATATACAGTTCAAACTGGCCCAGCGAAATGCCAATGACGAACCTTCTGATGGCATTGACCGGGTAACTACAACTATTGACCAATTTGACTTTGATGATACGCGGGTTAAACATAAAGCCCTCGGCGGTGCAGACGCCTGGGACCATAACCGGTTTTTTAACGTCTGGATCACCGATCTTACCCAGGGGTACCTGGGATATTCCACCTTTCCCAATAGTAGTCCGGCCAGTGAAGATGGCGTGGTGATCAGGTATATCACTTTGCCGGGTAATTCCGGCGTGTATGGCAAAGGCCGCACCCTTACGCATGAAACAGGCCATTACTTTTACCTGTACCACATTTGGGGCGATGAAAATGGTTGTACAGGAACCGACTTCATTGATGATACGCCCAACCAGGGCACCTATACCTCTGGCTGTTCGCACGACAACGATCACTGTACGCCCAACGCGCCAGGTGTTATGTTCCAGAATTTTATGGATTACACCGATGACGCATGAATTGTGATGTTTA
>CBIMFG010000391.1:0-5193 GCA_966243125.1 uncultured Niastella sp. | reverse complement strand
AGTTGGTTGTCCAGCTTAAGCTTACCGTAGCGCCATTGCGACTGCCATCGAAGTTCACCAGCTTCACAGGGAGTGATCCGGCTGCCGGCCAGTTAATGGTTACGGTGGCATCATCGGTCATGTTATCGGCGGTGGTGAGGATGTTATTATCCGGACCGTCATCTGATAACTGATACGTGAATGTTAACTGGGAAACTGCTAATGTATTGCGGGTAACTGTAAAGGTACCGTTTGAGTTTATTGTAACAGTTCCGTTAGTCGGCTGGGTTAATACTTTCCATTGTAAATTGGCATACGCATCGTTCTGGTCGTTGTCGGTACCGGTAGCATCCACGGTAAAGCCTGTGGGATAATTAGAGCCATACAGAGCGCCGCTGAATGAAAATTCTGATCCGTTACCGCGGGTAAACACATCATTCAACGCTACGGGCGCACAGTTGGTACCACCACAAATAAGCGTTACGCCGCTGATAGATACATTGTCTATAACATACTTAACACCGCCTTGTGTACAACCTGCATGAAACGAAATAAATACTTTAAAATCAGAGGCAGTTACAACCGCAGGAAATGTAAAAGTAAAGCAGGTATTGCCGCCTGCAGTGGGCAACAGGTAATTGTCCTGGCGGGCATAAATGTTGGCCGCCAATTCAGCATCATTTGATGAGGTTACTGAAGACTTCACAAACAAAATATCGGCATACGTATCACAAGGGAATGGGATCTTTACTGTATTACCGCCTTGTTTTTCAGTAGCCCAAATGTCGAAACAAACTTTAACGGTATTCGATGTTTTGTTCACCGCCGGTGTACCAATATTAGCGGGGTTATTACCACCTACACCGGGCGTTTGTACAACCAGGTTACCGTTAAGGGAGTTAAAACTGGCGCCTTGTGATAAGATCCATCCTGTTGGCGCCGGATCAAAATCTTCTTCTAATTGTGCATGGGCAGCAATGGTAGCTGCAATAAAGAATACGAATAGTAAATACCGCTTCATAAAAAATCATTTTGTGGTTAGGGAATATAGGGAGATGGTTCACCGCGGTATATTGGCTTTTACTATTTTTCAAAGGGTATAGAGCATTAGTATCCTGTACGCCGGTTGAGCGGAGTAAATAATTCTTTATGACGTGTTATTGATTAATGAGGTAGTGGAGCTGTGTTAACGACAATAGCCGGTGGGGATATGCGCCCGATGGTGCCGGTGCATAACTTTCCTTTTACGGTAAATAGAGGTTAATACAGCTGTTCAGAGAATAGTTGGAATACTTTTTACAAAGGAGAACAATCAATAATGGAGGTTTTGCGAAAGATTGGACTGGATACGTTTTTCGTATAAATCAAAAGTAATATGCGATTATCATATTTGCAATAGTAGAAATACTTAATTGACTTGAAACAAGTCATTAATAAATGTGAAAATACAAAACGCCCTCCTCCCGGCCGGGCCGAAGAGGAAGGCGTTGCTGTTATTACTGATAAACTTATCTGTTGATCAATATCTTAGAAACAGTTTTGGCACCAGTATTCCGGTCAATTACCCGCACCATATACATACCGGGTTGCAATCCGGTAATGGTAATGTTATCGTCGCCATATCTATTCCAGCGTTTTAACTGCTTACCGCTGATGTCAACGATGGCAATATCGCGGATAGAGGAGCTGCCGAATAATACATTCACTGTACTACCGGGGTTGGGATAAATGAACATTTGCTTCAGGTCTTCTAACCCACGAATGGCCAGCGATGGCATTATTTTCTTTGTTCCATCCTGGTTCACCTGTACCAGGCGATACCAGCTTATTGAATTCACAATATTCAGATCAGTGAACTGGTAGGAAGTCTGGAAATCACTTGAACCGCTTTTACTGTTCACATACCCTACTGTTTTGTATTCGCCATTCACGATCCGTTGGATCTCAAATCCGGCATTGTCGCTTTCGTTGGTGGTAACCCACTTCAACGTAACATTATTACCAGTGCGGTTGCCTTTAAAGTTCAACAGCGATACAGGCAAGGCGCCACCTGCGGGAAAATTAACGGTTACGGCGGCGGTGTCGCAATTACCATTGGGATCGCATAACTGGTATACAAAGTTTACCAGCGTAATGGTATTATCATTCCGGGTAACGGTAGCAGTTCCCTGTCCGGCCGGGTTCATGGTAACAGTACCATTGGTGGGTGGTGTTACCAGCGTCCAGGTTAAAGCAGCATAGGCATCGTTGGGATCGTTATCCAACCCACCGGCCGATACCAGGTAACCCATGGGGGGCGCAGGATAAACGGCATTGGGTCCGTATAAAACAACATTGGTTGCTAACACGGGCGGACCTACTAAAAATACATCGGGCAATGCTACCGGCGGACAAGCGGCGCCTGTACATACTTCTGTTAATCCTGAGATAACAAAATTATCAAAAGCAAAACGCAGGTTGCCCATATTACAACCTTCGTGAATTACCAGGAATACGCGGAACTGCGTAACCGTAACGGCAGCCGGAAAAGTAAATGAGTTACAAAAGTTTCCGCCCGCTGCGGGTACCGTTAACCCGGTAATGGTACCATACACGTTGGCAGGATCAGTAAGTTCGTTGGCATTGTTTACATTGACATTGGTAAAGTACAGGTCGTACGTAGCTGCACAAGGTAAACTGGTCAACGCATCCTGCGGCGTATACCCATTAATGGTAACGCAAAAGTTTACGGTGTTGGTGCTGGCTGATTTTGTTACAATGGGTGTTCCAATAGTACCAGGATTATTCCCCGGGGTAGAAAGAATAACATCATTGCCATTTATAGTGTGATAACTATACCCATTGGCAAGGATCCAGTTGGTTGGATGGGGCGTAAAATCTTCTTCTAATTGAGCTTGTACAATAACAGTCCAGATTGTACACAACAGTAGCAATGCGCTTGTTTGTAGCATTCTCTTCATAACAATTGTTTTTAAGTTGTCAATGTGTATAGGAATAGCTTACAACAGCGTACAGATCAATATTTGTAGCTTTTGATCAGAATAGTGGATCAATAAAAAAAGGTATACAGGGTGCAGATAACGGAAATCTTTGTACGATACAAATGGTCGTATATACTTAACCAGGCAAGATGTAGGATAACAGTAAATTGCTTATGTAGTAAATTCAGAGGAGTGAAACACGTTCAGAGCACGACAAATGTACTGTACCCGGGTAAGATTATCAAAAATATGAATATAAAATATCAAACATGCAAAAGCCCCGTCTCGGCTAAACCAGGACGGGGCTGTATAGTTGATGTGGCATAACTCAATTCTTAAACCGGAGTTGCCGGCAGTCGTTCATGCACCCATTTCTTGGCTATCTCCAGCTGTTCTTTTATAGTCAGGTGGCTGTTATCAAGCTCCAGGGCATCGTCGGCCTTACGCAACGGGCTTACTTCGCGATGAGAATCAATATAATCGCGCATCTCCAGGTTGGCCCTTACTTCTTCCATAGTAACGTTGGGGTTCTTTTCATATAGTTCCTGGAACCGGCGTTTTACGCGGATCTCGTTATCAGCGGTCATAAAGATCTTCAGTTCGGCATGCGGGAATACCACGGTACCAATATCGCGTCCATCCATCACAATCCCCCGGTTCCTGCCCATGTCCTGCTGCTGACGTACGGCAAATTCCCGTACTTCCCTGATAGCGGCTACCTCGCTCACCTTTTCGGCTACTACCAGGTCGCGGATCACATACTCCACATTTTCTCCGTTCAGGTGCATTTCGCTTTGCCCCGATTTGTGGTTCGACATAAACGTGAGCGTAATGTGTTGCATAGCCTCGTGTACGATCTCGGGATGTGTCCAGTCAACGTGATTACGTAAAAAATAAAGAGTAATGGCCCGGTACATGGCGCCACTGTCAATATATATATACCCTAACTCGCGGGCCAGTTGTTTGGCCAGGGTGCTTTTTCCGCAGGACGACCATCCGTCGATGGTGATTATGATCTTATGTTGCATAGACATTGGTGCAAAAATAGTCCACAGCGCGCAGAGATGAAAATGTTAGTTGCCTGCAACTATATGGTTTACATAATAATGTCGCCCGCCAGTGGCGGACGACATCAAATTTTGTAGTGGGACTTAATCGGCACACTACGCTGTGTCACCTGGTTAGCAGTCCATCACCTTAGAGGTTGCCCTAATAATATGCCGGCATGCCGAAAATGCCACTTAAAACCAGGAATAATGTAAACCGAGGGACACAGAACTATTAACGACAGGTTACCTATTTAGTTGTAGTGGGGCAAACAAAAAGGTGGGCCTCCCTCTGAGGAAGACCCACCTTATTATAATAAAACCTTGTTTGTTAATACTTAAGAAGCTTCAGATTTTTCCTTTGCTGTCTTCAAAGTGAATCTAATTTTAGAATTCTCTTTGTCAAGGTCGGCCAACAAAGTGTCGCCTTGTTTTATGTGCAGGCTCAGGATCTCTTCTGCAAGGGGATCTTCCAGGTATTTCTGGATGGCCCTGTGTAATGGACGGGCGCCAAACTGAACATCGTAGCCTTTTTCAGCGATGAAGTTTTTGGCTTCCTCGGTTAACTCCATGGTAAATCCTAAGTTAGCTAACCGTTTCATTACCCCTTTCATCAGGATGTCGATGATCTTGAAGATGTGCTCTTTATCCAGTGAGTTAAAGATGATCACATCATCAATACGGTTCAGGAACTCAGGCGAGAAGGTACGTTTCAGCGCTTTTTCAATAACGGCTTTGTTATTTTCATTGGCGCTTTGTGTACGGGCCTGTGTAGCAAAACCTACACCGTCACCGAAATCTTTCAACTGACGCACCCCAATGTTCGAGGTCATGATGATGGTGGTGTTCTTGAAGTCAACCCTGCGGCCTAAACCATCGGTTAACTGACCATCGTCCAGTACCTGTAACAGGATGTTGTAAATATCCGGGTGAGCTTTCTCAATTTCATCGAGCAGGATCACCGAATAGGGTTTGCGGCGAACTTTCTCGGTTAACTGACCGCCTTCTTCATAACCCACATATCCCGGAGGCGCACCAATCAACCGGCTCACGGTGAATTTTTCCATGTATTCACTCATATCAATACGGATGAGCGCATCTTCTGAGTCGAACATGTAACGGGCCAGTGAACGTGCCAGCTCGGTTTTACCAACACCGGTAGGTCCGAGGAAGATAAAGGTACCGAT
>CBIMFG010000390.1:0-5197 GCA_966243125.1 uncultured Niastella sp. | reverse complement strand
GTGGTGAATGGTGAGTGGTGAATGGTGAGTGGTGAATGGTGAGCGGTGAATGGTGAGTGGTGAATGGTGAGTGGTGAATGGTGAATGGTGAGTGGTTTCCGATTACCCGGAAGGCTGAATAATAGCGAGCTCACTCACAACTCACAACTGACAACTGACAACTGACAACTCACAACTCACAACTGACATATTAAACCCGTATTCTAAAAACATATATGCAAAGCTTCGAAATATTATCTAAGCAATTCACTAAGTATTTCAACGTAAGACACTTTCCCAAAGAGCCCGCTACATTATACGATGCTGATGAATATTTTTTAAGCCTGGGTGGTAAACGGGTGCGCCCGGTAATGTGTTTAATGGGTAATGAATTGTTTGATGAAATTAGTAAGGATGCCTGGCCCGTGGCCGCAGCTATTGAGCTGTTTCACAACTTCACCCTCGTTCACGACGATATTATGGACAAGGCGCCTTTGCGTCGCAACCAGCCAACGGTGCATGCAAAGTATGGCGAGAGTACCGCTTTGTTGTCTGGTGATGTAATGTTGATTGTAGCTTACGATTACCTGAACAAGGTAAGCAATGACTACCTGCACAAGGTGATTCACCTGTTTAATACAACCGCCAAAGAAGTGTGCGAAGGACAGCAGATGGATATGGATTTTGAAAAACAGGAAGTGGTGCACATGGATGAGTACATCCGCATGATTGAATTAAAAACTTCGGTATTGCTGGCTGCCAGTTTGCAACTGGGTGCTATTTTAGGCGGGGCGGGGCAGGCCAATCAGGAACACATTTATGCTTTCGGCCGCAATCTTGGTATTGCGTTTCAGATACAGGACGATTACCTCGATGCCTATGGCGATCCTGCCAAGTTTGGAAAACAACCCGGCGGTGATATCATGGCCAATAAGAAAACCTTCTTAATGATCAAGGCGCTGGAATCGGCTAATGCCGCCCAGTTAAAAGAATTAAAGCGCCTGATGCAGGAAAATCCTGAAGATAAAGTAGCCCGCGTATTATCGGTTTTTGATGATTGTGGGGTTAACAAATGGGCGGCAGATCTAAAGGAAAAATACATTACCGAAGCCTTTGAGCACCTAGAGGAAATGGCGGTGGTTACTTCACGAAAAGAACCGCTGCGGGAGTTAGCACATTTTCTGGTACAAAGAGAACACTAGAAATATTGGATCCCGAATGATGAATATTGAATATCGAAGGAATGAATATTTAAAATGATTAATATCAAGTAAATGGTTTTTCACTTCAACATTCAATATTCAACATTTAATATTCGATATTATTTTCAGTAATTTTCCCGCTTAAAAACCCGTAACTGCATGTCAAACTCGTTGTTTCGCACAAAAAAAATTGAATCGATCTTAAAAGAAGGAAGCGATGATGGGCATGGGTCTTCAGGTTTAAAGCGGGTGTTAACCGTACGTGATCTTACCTTTTTTGGTATTGCAGCCATTATAGGAGCGGGCAGCTTCAGCAGTTTGGGCGATGCCTGTTTTAAAGGCGGTCCCGGCGTAGTAGTATTGTTTATTATCTGCGGTATTGCCTGCGCGTTCACTGCATTTTGTTATTCAGAATTTGCCAGCCGCATTCCGGTAGCCGGAAGCGCTTATACATACGCCTATGCCTCCTTTGGTGAATTATTTGCCTGGATCATTGGCTGGGCGCTCATCATGGAATATTCCATCGGGAATATTTATGTGGCGTTTTCGTGGAGCGATTACTTCACTTCCTTTTTGCACAAGATAAATGTGCATATACCTGACTACCTTACCTGCAGTTACAAGGAAGCCCAAAAAACATTTCTTAATTACAGTGCTCAAACCGCTGCCGAACAGTTGGAGTTTGTAAAGAACCAGGCCAATGCAGAATTAATAAATGCGTGGAAGAATCCGCCCATGCTGGGTTCCCTGAAAGTGATCTTCGATTTGCCTGCACTCATCATCAATGTGCTCATCACAACGCTGGTGTATGTTGGCATAAAAGAATCAAGGAACTTCAGCAACGCCATGGTGATACTGAAACTGGTTGTAGTTGCATTAGTGATCATAGTAGGAGCGTATTATATTGATCCCGCCAACTGGTTACCAGTAAACGATGCAGGCGCAAAAGCTTTTATGCCGAATGGTTTTGGCGGGGTGATGGCCGCTGTATCGGGAGTGTTCTTTGCCTATATAGGTTTTGATGCGGTAAGTGTGCTGGCCGAAGAAAGTAAAAATCCCCAGCGCGATTTGCCCCGGGGTATGACTTACTCGCTGGTGATTTGTACCGTTGTATATATCTTATTAGCACTTGTATTAACCGGCGTGGTTAACTACAAACAGTTTGAAAACGTAGGTGACCCGCTCGCCAAGATCTTTGAAGTAAAGAACGTAGGCTGGATGCAATTGCTGGTATCTGTATGTGCAGTAATTGCCATGACCAGTGTGTTGCTGGTGTTTCAGATGGGACAGCCACGTATTTGGATGAGCATGAGCCGCGATGGCTTATTGCCCCCCGTGTTTCAAACCATTCACAAAAAATATAAAACGCCTTCTTTCGCTACTATACTTACAGGTATGGTGGTAGGCGTTCCCATTTTATTTACCGATAAAACCTTTGTACTGGACTTTACCAGTATTGCTACGCTGTTTGCATTTGTGCTGGTGTGCGGTGGTGTGTTGTTAATACCGCGTAAAGAAAAAGTGGCCGGCCGGTTTAATATGCCGCATATAAATGCCCAGTTTATTTTTCCGTTGCTGATAATAGCTGCGTTGATCATTCTGGGTGTGTGGGCGCCGGGTTATTTTTCAGACATGTTCAATTTTGATTTTTCAGGCGATGCTGATTATGCAGCCAGCAAAGTAAGTTTTATGGACCTGGCCGTACCCAAGATCTCATTGATCATTTTCTGGCTATCTGCCATTATACTTGCAGTAGTTACCCTGGTTAAAAAATATTCCTTAATTCCCCTTATGGGCGTAACCACCTGTTTGTATCTGCTCACCGGTATGACCAAAAGCAACTGGGCCTGGTTTTTAGGCTGGCTGGGGCTGGGGCTGATCATTTATATTTTTTATGGTTACAAAAAGAGCAGACTTGCAAGCGCCGGATAATCTCCGCGCTGTATGGGGGCAACTGGCTGGCAAGTATTGTAATGACCCGGCATTGATTGACCGTTTCTTTAATGAGATAGAAAGAAAGTACACTAACACCCGCAGGCATTATCATAACCTGCAACACATACAGGCATTACTGGCTTTTTGCGAAAGTTATGCTGATGAATTGCAGGATGCTGATGTTGTAGCCTTTTCGGTATTCTACCACGATATCATTTACAATGTGCTGCGAAAAGACAATGAACTCCGCAGCGCTCAGCTGGCTGTAAAACGGTTACAGGCATTATCGCTTCCACCCGAAAAAATTGAACAGGTAAAATTATACATCGAGGCTACACAAACCCACGCCATTACGGCTGCCGTAACGCATACCGGCGATCTGCAATTATTCCTTGATTTTGATATGAGTATTTTAGGCGCTAACTGGGCGGCCTATGAAGCCTATACCCAACAGGTTCGTCGCGAATACCGCATTTACCCCGATAAAATATATTATCCCGGCCGCAAACAGTTCTTACAGCACTGTTTGCAAACCGAACACATCTTTCAAACCCCTGTTTTTCGCGACCGGTACGAGGCAGGGGCAAGAGAAAATATGGCCAAAGAGCTGGCAAAAATGCCTTCCTGAAGCGCTTTTAAAGGAAAAAACAAACATTGTAAGGAAATCAAAATACTTTTAAGGGATATTAAAAACCGGTAAGGAATACTATTAAGTTGCAGGGAATGTAAAATTATTGTAAGGAACCAATAATAGTTGTAAGGAATACCTGGTTCCTGCAAGGGATTTAATATAGTTGTAAGGAAATCACTTTTCCTTCAGGGAATTTAAAATTCCTTCAAAGAATTTTACTTAAGTAGCCATAAGTAGTTGATAAATAGTCGAAATATGGCCCAAATTGTAAATTTACGGTCGAAAACAACCCAACTTAGGGCGAAAAGTAACCAACATACGGTGCGCGCAAAGTAAAAGCTCCCAAAAACAAATAAACCTGATCAAATAATTAGAAATTGATGACTGAAAACTGGTAACCGGCAACTGGCGACCAGCAACTGGCGACCAGCAACTGGCGACCAGCAACCCGAAACTTGTAACCTGAAACCGGCAGAACTCTTTGTACCTTTGCAGCTTCAATTATAAAAAAGCACCAATTAAATTATTACCCATGAAATTTGAGGTTGGCGATACAGTTGTGGTGAATCAAACGAATGAGGAGGGGCAAGTGATAGACATCATTAACGACAAAATGGTGATGGTTGAAGTACGTGGGGTTAAATTTCCGGCCTATGTAGACCAGCTGGATTATCCCTATTTCAAGCGTTTTACCGAGAAAAAGTTGTTTCCGCCAAAAAAGGAAAAGAAGTTCATTGATGACCTGCCGCGCGAAAAGAAAAAGATCACCGAGCGGGTGGTTGATGGGGTATGGCTCACCTTTATTCCCATAACTGTGAATGACGAGTTTGGCGATGATATTGTGACTGTATTAAAAGTTCACCTGATAAACAGAACTGAACTGGATTATAAATTCACTTATAAACTGACTTATTTAGGTAACGAAGATTTTGAGCTGGTAAACAGCATTCGTGCATTTGAAGATTTTTACCTGCACGATGTGCCGTTTGAAAACCTGAACGACAATCCGGTTTTTGGTTTTGAGTTTTCATTGGTAAATCCCCTTAAGCTTAAGGCCGATTACTTTGAGTCTTCTGTTAAATTAAAACCCAAACAGGTTTTTTCGCGTATTGAAGAAGTGCGGAAGAAAGGGGAGGCTACGTTCTCGTATAAACTATTCGATGAATATCCGCCGCGCCCGTATGAAGATAAACCCACCGGACTTGATTTGGGTAGTTTGGCAAAAGCCGGGTTTAAAATATACGATGCATCAAAGGTTCGTCAAAACCTGGATCCGGCAAAGTCTGAGCTCGATCTGCATATTGAAGCACTTACGCCTGCCTGGGAGTCAATGAGCAATCTGGAGATCCTTGACATGCAGTTAAAAACCTTTGAAAAGTATTTCGATCTGGCCATCCTGCATCACCTTCCCTGGATGATCGTTATCCATGGGGTTGGAACCGGCAAGTTG
>CBIMFG010000389.1:0-5197 GCA_966243125.1 uncultured Niastella sp. | reverse complement strand
TACTTTACTTCGGTCGTACTCCTGGTAAAGCTGTATTTTGTCAATGGCAGATTTGGGTAAATTTTGGGTGGCCACCCGGGGATCTGTTGACCCCATAAATGGCTTTCCATCCACCAGCAGGTTTTGTACTTTTTTACCATTAACCGTTATGGTGCCATCTGACCAAATGGTAATGCCGGCTACCTGGTTCAATAATTCCTCTACACCTGCATCGCTTTTCATTTTGAATGCGGCGGGGTTTAACTCCAGGGTATCGCCATTCATTTTTATGGGGATGGCAGCGGTTACCACCACGGTGTCTTTACTGCTCAACGTTAGTAAGGCAGCAATGGTATCGGTTTTTTCTGTATCCTGTTGAATTGATGTATTATAACTGGCGTATCCGGTATAAGTAATACTTACCAGCAGCTTTCTTTTCAGCGGTAATTTATCAAAAGTAAATAGCCCGTTTTTGTCGGATAACTTATAAGCAACAATCGAAGAATCCTGGCCTAAAACAGTTATGGTGGCCAGCTCCAGTGGCGATTTGGTTTCAGCGTCCATAACGGAACCCGTTAGCTTACCGGTTTGGGAAAAGGCCAGTGTGGAAAGGATTAGTAAAACACAGGTAAATAAGGTCTGCTTCAAGGTTAGTTTTTAAGGGTGAATTCAATGATTACGGGTGTTGATGCGGGCGGATTGCTTTTTATAAAACTTACCAGTTCTGGCGGAATGGGTACGTTTTTGTTTTTTTCAAAGAAGGTAAGAATGGGACCGGCAGCTTGGGTTTTGTAAAATTTGTTATCCTTGCGCGATACGCCATATTCCGGCAAAAGCGACAAATTATACTGGCTGCTATCGGGTTTAATATTTTTAACCTTGAAGCTGGTATTGGTTTGCTTTTGGTAAATGTATGACTCGTAGTTGTTAAGATACCCTACCCCGTAATAAATGAACCGCGGCGTTTCAACAAATGAATATACCTGGTGCAGCATCCAGCTGTTGTTTCGCTCAAAATTTTCCCGCTCGGTTTTATTTTTAAATGGTTTGGTAAAAAACGAAGCAGGCAAGCTGTTTTCCAACGGTAACACCAATTGGTAGGCTGGCGACACACTATCTTTAACCATTTTGTAAATGGTATCGCAATATGGGCGGGTAATAAAACGAATGTAAGGGGTGTCTGTTGTAAGGCAACTGGTAGCTTCCTCCTTATATAAAAACCTGGCTTCCTGGGTACGATTATAGGGAAAAAAGCCTTTTACTAACTTATTTCCTTTGTACAGCTTAAACTCATAATCCAGACTGTCTTTATACAATTCGCTGGTATTAATTTCTCCCATGCCATACAGTTCATCATGATAATGGAAGGCCCCTAAAATGTCGCTTTGCTGCGGAGTGGCTTTCTTAATAGTGAATGAGGTATCGTTTAAATCGATCGTGTATTTTTTATAATACTTTTTATTGCGCGAATTACTCCAGTCCAGTTTTATTTGTATCCTGTCGCGGGGAGTAAGCTTGTAATTTTTATTATATCCGCAAAAAACGATCTGGTTAGTATGCTCGTCATAGTTCGGGTACGAATCAATATATTTCTTATAGCTTATTTTCTTAATAAACCGGCCGTTTTTTGCATACAGTAAAATTGTTCTGCTGGCATAATCCCTTATCAGAAAGTACCTGGGTGTTACTTCAACTGAATTATACATGCCAAATTCAATTCCCGCATTTGTTTCTAAAGGAATGAACCGGATAGAATCTACAAATTTTGATTGTTTTTCGCTACCGGCAGCCTTGGGATGGAGGTAGATCTTTTGTAATTGTGCGTGAGCGATGGATGAAATGAAAAGATAGTATAATATCAGGACAAGGCAACGCAAATCATTTAGCATGTAGGGTTAGTATTGGCTATCACCCAAAAGTATAGTTGTAAATGTTAACGCGCTCTTAAAAAGGGAACTGACAATTACCTGTTTGTTTTGTTATTGTTATAATAATATTTAATAATATAACATAAGTATCCATGTTATATTTAGTCATCCCTATTTTGAATATTCAACTTCTTATATATCTTGTGCGGAATTTTAACCGAATAACGAGACCCTATATCCTTTGAAAAAAAATACCTTAACCCTTTCTATACTGCTATTACTGGCAGTTAATGCCTTGCAGGCACAAGATATTGATCCCGATGCCCTGAGCCTTAAAAAAGGCATCCGCATAAACGGCGGGTTAGGGCTCAGTTCTGTTTATTATAATTCAACCGGCCCCTCCGGTTACCAGCAGGATCCTTTTACCTGGTTTGCTACCGGTAATCTCAACATCAATCTCTTCGGCATAAGTACGCCTTTTACGTTTTCTTATAGCAATGCACATGCGCAATATACCCAGCCCTTTAACCGGTTCAGGTTTATTCCCAAATACAAATGGGTGCGCCTGTACCTGGGTACCGGCAGCATGAATTTCAGCAATTACACCCTGGCCGGTTATACATTTAAGGGTTATGGGGTGGAGCTTACACCGGGTAAATTTTATTTCAAGGCCATGTATGGCCGCCTTAAGGATGCCATTCCCTACAATTTTACAGATACGCTCAACAATGCTAATTTATCGTATCGCCGCAAAGCCATGGGGTTTAGTATGGGCTACGCCGATAAGGGCGATTCCTATTCCATCAATGTGTTTAAGGCAAAGGACGATACCGCTTCCCTACCCTATGTGCCGCCGCAATCGGCCTTGTACCCCCAGGATAACATGGCGGTAAGCATAGCCGTTAAAAAAATGGTCGCTAAAAAGCTTTCGCTCGATGGGGAATATGCGGTTTCCGGTCTTACGGGTAATATAGGCGCCAAGGATACGGGCGACATCACGTACCCTAAAAATTTGCCGGCTGCCTTTATGAAGCCTTTCTTCAAAGGAACAAACAACAGCCGTTATTATGATGCCATGTCGTTTGGTGTGGGCTATAACGAAAAGAATTACGGGCTGCAATTGCGTTATATGCGCATTTCGCCGGGTTATGCAACGCTGGGCGCTTATTATATAAATAACGACATGGAAAATATTACCATTGGCCCGCGGGTTAGCCTGCTGCAAAGCAAGCTTAACCTGAATGCCAATGTGGGTCTTCAGCATGATAACCTCGATAAAAGCAAACCATCGAGCACAAAACGGTTTGTGGGCAATTTCAACCTGGCCTATGCGCCTTCTGCCAAATGGATGACCAACCTGAGTTATTCCAATTTCAACACCTATACCCGGGTGCGGCCGGTGGCTGATCCATTTTTTCAGAATGGCCTCGACAGTTTGAATTTTTACCAGGTAAGTCAGTCGGTTAATGGCAATGTCAACCACAGTTTTGGCGCGCAAACCCATCCGCAAAATCTGAACCTGAACCTCAGCTACCAGCTGGCCAGCAATAAAAGTAATGTTGATACTACCAGTCAGCTTACCAAATTCTTTACTTCTGTACTAAGCTATGCTTATACCGTTCCTAAAAAGGGGCTTACGCTTTCGGCGGCGGGCAATTATTACAACAGCCAGTCGCCGGGTGTAAATTCTGTTTTTTACGGTCCTACCGTAAGCCTGGGACATAAGATCATTCCACAAATGACCAGCAACTGGGCTGCTACGCTTAATAAAAACACCATTAATGGTACGGCTGGTCCGGGCATTATTACGGCCCGGTGGAACCTGAGCTTTAATCCCCAGGGTGGCAATAATACCTCCGGTGAGGCCACCAGTAAAAAAAGACTGATCAACGTGGGACGAAGCAATCATATGTTCAATTCCTCCCTGGGTTTTACCTACCACGAAGGGTCCGTTACTACTACATCGTATAACGAAGTGATGTGGACGCTTTCCTATAACTATAGTTTTTGATGATAATAATATGTTACGCATGAAGTGGATATCGACAAGCATTCTGTTCCTGTTATGCTTTATAAAGGCGGGCAACCTGCTGGCACAGGATATTGCCCAACCTTCACCACAGGACAATGCGAAGGTTAGTTATGTGGCTTCTAAAGTGGCCCTGGCTAAAGACCGAACGGCAGACCATCTTGATCCTTCTTCGGTACAAAACCTGCCGATGGGAATTGTGAGAATGGTGGGCGGAAAAACATTTGTAATAGCTGTTGACAGCGGCCGGCTTACGCCGCAGGCAGCCGTGGTAAACGCGTATGCTATGGTTAGTTTACCCGGCATGAAGGATTCCATTGCTTTTGAAGGCAAGGATATTCCTATCAATCCCGGTGGTGTAGGCGGCAACTCCGTAGCGCGCATTGCTTTGGCAAGCCGGCAGGTAATACAATTGAGTTCTAAAATACAACTGGTGCTTTCGCCCAGCGACCCGAATTATGTGGAGTTCGATTGCCAGGGTTTTAAAAACATCAGCCTTACCGGTCAGTTTGTGTTCAGCAGAGACCTGCTGATCCCTGATTCTGCTGCCGGTATTTCGCTGCAAAATGTGGTAGCCAAATTTCAGGTGAGTGCAAGCGATTTTTCCAATATGCTTTTCAGTGTGAACATTACTCCTTTTAGACTTCCATTCCTGAAAGACGTATCGTTTGAAATAAAAAATGCGTATGCCGACCTGAGCGATATCACCAACCCGTCTAATATTACCTTCCCTGCTGAATATGCAAGCGCCTACCAGGATGATATCAGCCTGTGGCATGGCTTCTATTGTCAGGAACTGAACATTCGCCTGCCCAATTATATAAAAGATGCATCGGGCAAACCGATCACCATTTTCGGCAGCAACATGCTGATCGATAACAAAGGATTTACCGGCACTGTAGGCGTAAAAAACCTGCTGGCGTTGAATAATAACGGCAACGACTGGCCTTTCTCCATTGATAATTTATCGGTGAGTTTTTCCATGGGCCATTTAACCGGCGGCGCCATGAGCGGGGCCATTGCACTGCCTTTTGTAGGCGGCGATACGCTGGGTTATGCGGCAACCGTAGCCGAGAAAGATGAGGCTATTGATTTTGCCTTTCTGGTAAGCCTAGATGAAAACAAGTCGTACAAAATGCCTTTTGGCGGAACGCTGAAGCTGAACAAAGGCAGTTCACTGGGTTTTGCAAAAACAGGCAGTAAACTGGTTGGCTCGGCCAATTTAACGGGTGGTATGTATTTCAATCAGCCCGAATTGAAATCGGCAGATAAAGGATTGAAATTTACCAACCTGAAACTGACAACGGAAAGTCCTTACATC
>CBIMFG010000388.1:0-5198 GCA_966243125.1 uncultured Niastella sp. | reverse complement strand
TGCCGATGCTTCGGCCATATCGGTATTTTCATAAAAGCTCAGCTTCAACATCGTAAGTCCCTGAATGTTTTTGGTGCTGATGCTTTTTATCCCATTCACATACAGGAACTGGTCCATTAAGGCAGTTGAAAAAAAGCCTTCCATCTGCTGGGCCGACATACCGCCGTAACTTTCTATCACGTAGATCGTTGGCAGATTCAATTTGGGGAAAATATCAACCGGCATTTTCAGCGTAGCCAGCACCGAAAAAAATAAGAGGCTGATGGTGATCACTATATTGGCAATTGGCTTTTTTAAAGCCGATGATACTAAAGACATACTACCTCATTAATTGGTGAATTGTAATAGGGTTTGCACCTGATTGCTGTTAATAGCTTTCTCAAACAGCATTTGACTGTACACATATTTGGCCCTGATGAGATCTGTTTCAGCCCGGTACAAAACTTCCAGTGCCGTGTTCAATTCCAGAATGCTGGTCAACCCATTCTTGTATAAGGAAAGTTGTTGCCGGTAAGCTGCCTGGGCTGCCGCCAGCTGGTGCGGAATTTCCTGCAGCCCTTCCCCTGCTGTAACCAGTTGTGCGTCTACCTTGTTCTCGTTCAGGTTTAACAAGAGTTGCTGCCGTTGAAATTCTTTTTCTGCCACATTGGTAGCCGCTTGCTGCGTTCTTAATTGCACCTGTTTCCGCTTTAGATCAAAAAGATCGTAGGTAATTCCCAGGCCAACAAGGTAATTACCGCGTTCGAACCCAACTCCTGTTGACAGGCTTCTGAATTGATCGCTGGCGCTCACACTGCTGCCCCGGCCCCAAACGGCGCCCTGTAAGGATACGGCAGGTAAAAAACTCTTTTTTACCAGGCGTTCTTTATCAAGACTGTTCAGGTAAATGGAATTGTAATAATTCAACAGCGGATGATTAGCCATGGCAGAATCGGCGCCGGGGAAAATGGCCTGATTGATAACCACTATTTTATTTATGTAATTGGTATCTGCCTGCAGTTGTTCAACAGGAATACCGGCCACGGCCGATAACATTAATTTGTATTGTTGCGCCTGCCCCTTTAGTTGCACATAGTTCAACCGCAGCTTCGAGATCTCCGCTTCCGCAATACTGGTATCAACACCGGGTTTAATACCGCTTTTCGCCAGCACCATGATCGACTGCTGTATCTCTTTATTGCGTTGAATGTGCAGCAATTGAATAGACATAAACTCTTCCGTGCGTAGCCATTGTAAATAGTTATCGATGGCCGTGGCCTGTAATTGATACTTACTTTGATTATATTTTGATCTTTCCACCTCCACATTGGAGGCTGCCACCTGTTGCAATGCCCTGTTCTCGCCAAAATCGTAGATGGTCCAGTTCACATTGGCAATACCCAGATCAGTTAAAATGGTTGAACTGTTTCCCTCGGTACGCACTTTTGAATTACCAGGTACAATCCCATTTGAAAAATAACCACCGGGTAAATTATTATTGGTACCCAGGTTTACCTGAGCGTTCAAATTGAATTCGGGTAACCGGTTGATCCGGGCTGCATTTTGCTGAGCCAGTTTTACTAAAATAGCTGCGGAATCGGGCGTAAGAAAGGCAGATTGAGTATTCACCCTTTCGAGCAGTTCTTTAAGGCCACAGGCACAGGTATCTGCTTGGGCACTTGCACGCAATCCAATAAGCGACAGTCCCAAGATATAAAGGAGAAGAAAATTCGCTTTTCTAAATGATGTCATACGAATGGATGTAATGACCTGCCGGTGCTTAAACAGCATCCAGATCACATGCATAAAAAGTTTAAATAAGGAGAACCAGGGTTGATCCGCCAACAGGCGGATGGACAGCAGGTACTAAATTCTTAGCGAATTAAGTTTACCTGACAGGTCGCCCCCTTGTCAATTGAGCCGGTAATCTTTAGTAAATGAAATATTAGTTAAGCTGCAGGCGGGCCACGAAGGGAGGAGTGAAGAAGTATATGATCCTTTAAAACCGAAACCTGGTTGTATATTGGTTTGGTATCTACTACAAATTCTATGGCATCCTGTTTGGAAAGTAAAGGAACCTGGTAAGGATCCTGATGCAGGTATCGTTTATTATACCGCGGTGATTGTACCGAAAGCTTTTTTAACGTGATGGTGATCTTAACGCTCCGGTCATTCGCGGCACTAACATGGGAGATGGAAGTTACATGGGCGCCACTGGCAGGGCTAAAGGTATACTTTAAGTTCAGCTGAACTATTAAAAAAAGTAAGTATATCCCCAGCACGCTAAGTTTGCCAATAAAAGACCGTAGCTTTTTAAGCCGCATGTGATAAAAATATTAAAAAAACCGATGCTACAATTATAACTGGTTGCCGTTAACTAAACGATTGCAAGATGGTTTTACCTGCCGGAAGGTTGTATGCGCGTATAAAAAATGGCCACCTTCCGTTACGAAGACAGCCGTTGTGTATTTTACTGAGATTGTGGCAGATACACTTATTTATACCTCCTGTCCTTTTCTTCAATGGGATAATCATTTGCGCTCATATCGCGGCGGCGCATCAGTCCTTCTTCATCAAATTCCCAATGCTCGTTGCCATGGGTGCGGTACCACTGGCCGGCAATGTCGCGCCATTCGTATTCAAACCGAACAGAAATGCGGTTGTCGGTATAACACCACAGTTCTTTCATTAATTTATAGTCCAGTTCCTTTTCCCATTTGCGCGTCAGGAATTGTTTGATGGCTTCGCGGCCGGTAAAAAATTCACTGCGGTTGCGCCATTCTGAATGTACGCTGTAGGCCATGGACACTTTTTCGGGATTTCTTGAGTTCCAGGCATCTTCGGCCAGTTTTACTTTCGCCAGCGCGGTTTCTTTGGTGAATGGTGGTTTAATTGTTGTACTCATGTTGCGAAGTTTTATTTTTATCAATTTTGTACCAATCGGTCAAAAAGTTGGCAAAAAAATTTATTTCATATCAAAGCAAAGTTGCAGGTTCAACTCCACCAGTTTTTCCAGTTCTTTTTCGCTGTATACTCTTCTTGTAATATTTACCCCGTTCCACAAATTCAACAGATGTTTGGCTAATAAGGCTGGTTGTATGGAGCTGGTTAGTTGTCCGGCCTTTTGGGCCTTTGTCAATTCCTTATAAAACAGCTTCTCTATTTCTATCAGTTTTTCTTTGGCCACTTTTTCCAGGTCGGGGTCCATGCCGGTTGTTTCACCCAAAATGTTTATATAAAAACAACCCTTCGTATGTTCCAGGGGATCATTGGGATAGGCTACATACAAAAATATTTCCCTGATGGCTTCAAGGGTATTGGTATGCCTTGCAAACACGGCCTTCATATTGTTGATAAACCGCAGGGCAAACCAATGGAATACCTTTACAAACAAATCGCGTTTGTTACCAAAGGCATTGTACATACTGCCTTTGTTCATATCCATAGCGGTTAACAGGTCTTCGGTTGAAGCTGCTTCGTAGCCTTTTATCCAAAAGACCTCTGCGGCCTGCGCCAGTGCTTTTTCTTCATCAAACAAACGGTTCCTTCCCGACATACATGCTGTTTACCACACAAAAATACCATTTTATACCAACCGGTCAAAAATAAATAGGTACAAATGCGCTTACACGTTTATTGCCAAAACTGCACGGCTATTGGGCAAATCAACACGTTTATTAAATAACCCGTTCAGTTATTAGAAATATCGCTACATTTATTATTCATACACAAACTAATGTCATAGTTGAGAAGAATACGCCACTTACAAGTGTGGGCTTCTTCCCTATTTACTGAGCGCCAAACGCTTTTTCAATTCTTCATTTTCTAATCAATTATCATTAATTATGAAACACTTGACAAGCAAAGTGCTGCTTCCGTGCGCCTTGTTACTACTGGGCGCCTGTAAAAAAGACATTAGTGAACAATCTGCCGCCAATACACAGCCGGCGAAATCCGAAGCCGAAAAGTTTCAGAACCTGTATTTCGATCTTCGAAGTAACCCAACGGTAAAAATCCCGAAAACTTTTTCGTCCATGGATGAAGTGGTGAGTTTTTACAAACAAAACTTCAGGCAGGTAGATGATCCGGCAACGATCGTCAAAAATTATAACATCAATGCCCGTACTGAAGACGACGATCCTGTACAAACTGTTTATTATCCAGGGAGTTCTGGCATGGTACAACCGGTAGACATATCCAATGAACCCGTAGGCGTTTTCGATGGAAGTATTTGCGATGGATTTATAAGCGGATATTTTGAAGAGTATAATTTTACCGGGGTACCATCGTCCATAAATGGCGCCCAGGTTTTGCTGGAAAATATCCCGGCACCCTACCCGCAAAGAGGCATCATTTGCGTATTGAGTTTTTCGGTTAAATACGCACCGACGCCAATTGGTAATTTCAGCAATAAATTTACCTATGCCAAGGCCAGCCTGCCGCCCAAATTAACCATCACCGGTGGCGCCTTAGGCACCATTGAACAACCGGATATAGAGTTCAACCTGTATGCAAACGGAACGGGCAACATCTCGGGCCGTACTGTTGAAACAAGAACACGGGTTATCACAACAAAAGATGAATACGTATTTAAGGCGGGTGGTGCCGAAAATTATCCGGTAGGCGCTACATTGGAAAGCGGTGAAATTGTTAAATCATCTGTAAATTCATTAACTACCTATCTACTGACTTACGGCCTGCAATATTTTGATTATTCTATCGATCATGGCCATACCTGGACCTGGCAGTGGGAATGTCAATATGGTACATTAGGCAGGCCCATACTTGCATATACAGATCAAGGAAGCGTAATCATAGGCGTACCTCAAAATTAATATATGAAAATAACACTTTGTTTCTTTCTAGGCTTTTCCTTTGCTTTGGCCAATGCCCAGAATAAATATCTTTTTTTCCGGTATTGTTATTTTATTGACGAAGGCAAAGTTAGAAGCTGGAAGTCTACAGGGCCAACCAATGGCCAGTATAGCATTACCGGAATCGACTTTAGCCATCCCAACGAATTGCAGATCGTTTATGGCTACGGATCAAAAGACCCAAGTAAAAGGTCAATGAAACGGGTAACGGGCTTCGAAAAGGAACCTGAAACACTCAGAGGACATCATTTTATGGGTGCTTATTATAATTCTGAGTCAAGAGTATATCAGTTATACTATTTGTCGCAGGATAAAAAGTCTGTTCTGGAAAGATATTTCTGGCAG
>CBIMFG010000387.1:0-5202 GCA_966243125.1 uncultured Niastella sp. | reverse complement strand
CTGCTGATGACTCTTTAACTCGCGGCTAACCGGGTCAAGAACCATATATTCTTCTTCAATGCCAAGCGTAAATTGCGATAAGTTGATATTTGCCATTGATTAATTCTTAGTTCTAAGTTTGCAAAGGTACCTTTATTCCATGTCAACTCGTCAACTTGTTAACTGGTCAACTTTTCTCATTTCTCTGTTTCTAATTCTTCATTTTTCATTTCCCCAATAAGTTCTCGTTGTATGCTGCGCCGGGTATATTCGCCCCAGGTAAGGTTGTCTTTTCCGGGCTCATGGGTGAGCGCCCTTTCAATGGCATAGGTAGCCGCTGTATCAACCACCCATTCAAAATTATCCTCACCCACACTGAGCCGGTCGGCATCGGGAACCGGGTTGCAAAAATCAATGGCATAGGGAACGCCGTCCCGGATAGCCAGTTCAACCGTATTAAAATCATAGCCCAGGTATAAATTGATGCGTTGCACCAGTTCAGTCATCTGGTGCATGCGATCGGGCGATGGGTTAAAAGTACTGTTGTAGCGCAAATGATGCGGGTTGCGCGGTTCGTACGGCATTATGTGTACATACTTGCCGCCTATGCAATAACAACGGTAGTATTCTTCAAACACAATTTCTTCCTGCAACAGCATAACCAGTTGCCCCGTTTCGTGATGCAGGTGAAAGAACTCTTCTTTGTTATGCAGCTTGTAAACATGCTTCCAGCCTCCACCTTCAAAGGGTTTCATATATGCGGGAAAGCCAACATATTCAAAGATCCTTTCCCAATCCAAAGGATAAACCAGATTAGCAAACGATTCAGCACTGGTATCGGGCGGTAATTCAAATGAAGGCAGAATAACTGTTTTGGGTACCGGAACGCCAATGCGGGTAGCCAGGCAGTTGTTAAAGAATTTTTCATCGGCACTTCCCCAAAATGGGTTATTGATGACGGCGGTGCCGCAAATAGCAGCGTTTTTAAGATAAGAGCGATAGAAAGGAACATCGTGTGAAATGCGATCAACGATCACATCATATTCAACAGCAGCGCCTTGTATTACTTTATCTATTTGAACGGGTTCAGCCATAACATTGGGTGTGTTGCGGCTGTTAACGCGTTCAATAAATGCCAGCGGAAAGGTTCTTTCCTGGCCAAAAAGAATTCCGATCTTTTTCATGTCAAGCACATTTGGGTGATACAGATGCTCTTGCATCAATCCTTGCTTCCAAATTTACAATTCCTTTACATTTAACGTTCCACCTCAAACATATTTACCTAATTTTGGCGCGCTATGCAAACAGAAGTTAGTTCGGGTATAATGGTAGAAACGATTGAATTGCCATCTGACGCACTCCAGCGCACCATAACGATCAATTTTTATGGTCCCACCAACCATTCCGGAAATGAACCGGTAGGTTTATTACTGTTAAACGACGGTCAGGATGTTGAGGCCATGGGCTTCGACAAAATGATGGCTTACCTGCTTCAAACTGAAGCTATTACACCCATGTTGTGCGTTGGTATTCATGCAGGTGAAGCAAGAATGCTGGAGTATGGCATGATCAGCAGCCCCGATTTTAAAGGCCGCGGCGCCAAAGCCGGTTTGTATCGCCAATTTATTATGGAAGAGTTATTGCCCTATATTCATGCGCGTTATGCGCACCTGGTTTTTAGTGAAACCGCATTTGCCGGTTTTTCATTAGGTGGCTTAAGTGCGCTGGACCTTGTTTGGAACCACTCCGACATCTTCTCAAAAGTGGGTGTTTTTTCCGGCTCGCTTTGGTGGCGGTCGAAAGATAGAAAGGACAAGGATTTTAGCGAGGCCAACGACCGGTTAATGCACCGCCAGATAAGACAGGGTAAATACCAACCGGGCCTGAAATTCTTTTTTCAATGTGGGGAACTGGATGAAACGGAAGACCGCAATAATAATGGAGTTATTGACTCTATTGACGATACCATCGACGTTATGCGCGAGCTGATGGCCAAGGGCTGGCTCGAAGGAAGAAACATGCGTTACCTGCAATTGCCCGATGGCAAACACGATATTCGCTCCTGGGCTAAAGCACTTCCTGTTTTTTTGAAATGGGGGTGGAGAAGAAAAAGTTCTTAGTTCTTAGTTTTTAGTTCAAAGTTCCGGGTTCAGAGTTCCGGGTTCCTGGTTTAAAGTTTTCCTTTACAGGTTGCGAACTTTTCCTCGCAGGTTGGTTGCATGAATGCGTTGCTTCGTGTTTACAGCCAAGCAATTTGTGTTTACATTCTTCAGGTTTACAACATCACTCAAACAATTCGAAACTTCACGCTGTAAGTTGGGTACTTTGGCGAACAGGTTGCCAACATGTTCCAATAAGTAGCGAAGTATGCCACCAATGTTGCGGAGCAAAGCCATGAAGTTTCGAAGCAATAGTGTGGCGCAACCAACTTTTAGGGTGTTGTTGCCAATTTTTAGCGTGTAGTTTTTAAAAGTAAGCCTGTAGTCCTCAACTTGTGGAACGGAGTTGCGAACTTATAGTCGTAAGTACCGAAGTTGTGCTCATATGTTTATAAACAAAAAGCCTCCCGACGCATGTCGAGAGGCTTTTTGAATGTATAGCTTTCAACTATTAGTTGAAAGTATATCTCAACCCAAATTGCATGTAATAGGTTGAAGAAAGAGTGTTTACATTACTAAATGTTGAAGTAACAGGCATATTGCGATCTGAAGCAAGGCTGAATGTTGGTTTAACAGTGCCGCCATACGCCGGAGTTGTTACAACGCCGTTTGTTACAGTGGCTACAGCATTCCTTGGTACTAACAGAGCCGCAGCATTAACCTGTTTAACCAGGCCCCAGTTCTTATTGACCAAATTTCCGAAGTTAAAGATATCCAGGGTGAATGACAATGTATTACGTTTGCCACCGATAGAATGGAAGATCTCCTGCATAAATTTAACGTCAACCTGATTGCGCCAGGGCAGTTGGCCGCCATTGCGTTCTGCATATTTTCCTTTACGTGAGCTCAGGTATTTATCCTGGTCAATATAGCGGAAGAACAGATCACTCTGTTGTTTTGCAGTGTAAGTAACACCATTATAAGACTGATCAACAAAAGTTATTTCAGAAGGATCCTTCGGAACATAGATCAGGTCATTGGTTTGACCATCACGGTTAAAGTCGCTGGAATAAGTATAAGAGAATCTACCACCGATAGAGCCTTCCAGGAATAATGATACTGAAGTGGCCAGGTGTTTGATATACTCTTTTCTGTAAGTGAAAGAAGCTATTACGCGGTTGGGAACTACATAGTTGGCATAGCTTAATTCAGGATTGTTTGCATTGTTAATGATCTGTGTGTTTGACCAGGTGTTCAACAACTGATCGCCACTACCGTCAAACAATACTTTTGCCTGGTTGTGTGTATAAGCGATAAAACCTGACAAGCCTTTGCTGAATTGTTTTTCCAATTTAGCTGTTATTGACCAGTAATAACCTTTTTTCGCATTGCTCAATACTACAGGGTTAAAGGCATTACCGCCGGCTGCGCCTGTAAGTACCGGTTGACCTGCACTATTGATAGGATTAAGATAGCGGCTTGAGGTATTAGCTGGGTAAACTGTTCTTTGGTCGGGATAAATGCTGTTCCCTGATGCATCTTTTATATCCAGTGCTTCCGGAGTAACCAGGTTGGGGTTTTTACCCAGGGCTATGTTAAGATCTTTGTTATAAACGCCTTCCAGTGTACCAACCATTCCCCAGGGCAGTTTAACATCTACAGCCAAACTGCTTTTCCAGGTTTGTGGGAATTTGAAGTTAGGATCTGTTGCGCTGATAGTACTGGGAATAGAGGATCCAGGTTTAGTTGGTGCAACTGGATTACCAGGTTTGCCAGGAAAATAATAAGTAGGATCAGGATTGAAGGGACCGGGCGTGGTGAAATTTGCCGGGTTATTTCTGTCAGTAGATGTATATGTCTGGGTGAATTGTAACAAACCGGCGTCGCCTGATTGTGCTACCACCCAAACGTTTGGTACCCGGCCGGTGAAGATACCGGTACCGCCGCGTACCTGTATAGAGCGGTCGCCTTTTACATCCCAGTTAAAACCAAGTCTTGGTGAAAACATAACCCTGTTTTTAGGCAAAATTCCTGTATTCACTTTTGTACCGTTCTCAAAATCCAGACTTGCTACAAGCGGATGTGTTTGAATCTCACTTACGTCAACATAGGTAGGCATGTCAACACGCAAACCAGCTGTTAAACGAAAACGATTCGTAACAGCGTATTCATCCTGAGCATATGCAGAGTACTGAGCGAATTTAAAGCGTGGGAAAGCCTGGCTATAAGTATCGTTTAAAGGATAGGTTACAGCAAAGTCAACTGGTTTTTGACCAGTTATAAAGTCGTTCCAGTTTCTGAAAGTATAATAGCTGGTGCCAAAACGTTGAAATCCGTTTTTAGTATCCTGCATATCAAACTGACCACCAAATGTAATGGTATGCTGGCCAATGGTGCGGGTAACATAATCAACTATAGAAGTAGACCGCACGTCTCTAAGGTTACCATAGGTGAAGGGCTCATAACCAAATGAAGTAAGAGGCGTACCTACATTACCACCGGTTCCATCAAGAATGTCAACGAAAGGGAACACGGCGCTTTCTGAGCTGCGTGGTTCATCCTGGTGGGTCCAGCTCACACGCAACGTATTGGAATATTGTCCAAATTGTGAGTTCAATTCTGCTGCCAGTGAATAAAAGTTATTTTCCTGGAAGTAGTTGGAGTTCTTGAACCAAAGGGCTGTATTGGAAGTACGGCCGTTTGTGCTTGAATAGCTTGATAACGGGCTTCTTGATGTACTTACAAAGCTGGGACTCTTGCCTTTTACCTGGTTGTAGCGGATGTTGAATTTATTCTTTGAATTAATATTCCAGTCTATTCTTGCTACAAAACGGGTATTCTCGGTTTTATTATCATAACCCTGATAGGCGCCCGGGTCATAGGTCCAGTCTTTACCAGGACCAGTGTTTTTTAAATAATTGGCAACACTATCCATAAAGCTGGCAGTAGGGCGGGAAATATCAGTGGTATAACCGAAAGAACCCGGCTGGCCTGCAACGGTGCTTGTTGCGGCTACCTGGTTTTGACCTGGCCGGGTAGTTTCGCCTTTTTCGACATTGATAAAGAAGAACAATTTGTTTTTAATGATGGGGCCACCGAGTCTGAAACCCATGGTTTTATCATC
>CBIMFG010000386.1:0-5204 GCA_966243125.1 uncultured Niastella sp. | reverse complement strand
TTTCCTGCGCTGTCGTTTATAGCGGCTTTTATAAGAATTGAATTAGGTGACGCAACACCCGTTACCTGCGCATGGGTAAACCGGTTTGTGCCGGTCACTATCTCCTGGCCATTCAGTGTAAACAGCAGGGTAGTGTCAATGGTTTTTGCGTCAATGCGCAGGTCACGGCATTCTACCTGTTTATACCGGAAGGCGGGTGCAAGCACCTGTAACGATAAAAGCGGATCTTTCTGTGCAGCGTCAAATACGCCAGTTACGGTTACAGGCTGCAACAGGCTGATACCTGGCGCCAATGCTTCCAGCAACGGATCTTCCGTTAGTGTTAACCTCAACAAGGTGCGGTGATCACCGGCGCTTACAACTGGTTGATGAAATGAAGCGGAATCCTGCGGGTAAACAGATTTCCGGAACAAGCTGATGGCGCTGCCCAATTGGTTAACAGGATAATTGGTCTCCACCTGTGCGTTTAAAAAAGGCGCTTTCGCCAATAGGATGGTGCTGTCGGCATTGGCCCTGCACAAAAAAGAAAAAGCGTTCGTTGTAATGTTTTTGCCGTTGATCGTAATGCTATTGCTGTCAGTTTCAATGACCGCATCAATCGTATGGGGCTTTTGGTAAGCGGCATGCAAACGGAGGTGGCCACTGTACAGCAGGCTGTCATTTGTTAATGTCAACTTTTTACAATTGGCATGGGCAATATGAATGGCGCCCTGAGCAAGATATTCAGGGCTAAAATGTCCCTGCAGGTTCACCGTTGTTTGCAGGTTCGGGTCGTGGGTTTGCAAATGGAGGCTGAATTGCGACCGGTTTACACTTGCCTTCCCGTCAACATTCGAAAAGGTGTAGTGCCTGATCTTTCCTGATGACAGCTTAAAAGCCGCCGTGGCAATCATGGTTTTGGGATCAATCCCACTGCCTTGTATCGTTATGTTGCCGGTGATCTTTCCTGCTATTGAATCAAGGCCAATCCATTTTCCCGTTTCAAATTGGTTCGGTTTCAATTGAACTTCGTATGCCAGCCGCTCCCGGTGGGAAATGTTTTTGACCGTTCCGCTTATGGTAATTTGTCCGAATGCGCTGTTAACGTTCAGGTTTGCGCTCAGCTTTTCCTTACTGCTTTGCCAACTGCCGGTTAGCGAGATGGCTTCAGGGAGGTTTATCCGGGATCTTTTTAATTGTTGCAACAGCTTTTTTGACAGCAGTGCCCGTTTCAACTGAAACCGGCTCAACCCGGCGCTAAGAACCTGACCGGGCCCATTGCGCTGCCAGGCAAAACGTGCGTTCAGTGAAAACAATTGGCGCGACATAGCTAAGCGCACCTCATTGGCTGCGATGTTGCGCCCGGTTACTGCAACCCTGCCGCTAAAGGTAAGTTCATCGGAAGGCAACAATAAAAACGGCCATTGCCTGGTTAATGCAGGCACTGCTAATAAAAGATCGCCGTAGTTGATCGTTGAGGTTTCTATGAGGAACTGTGAAGGGGGAACAGAATAAGTACCACGCCGCAATGGCAACAACACAGCGCCTCGTGACCGTAACCGGGAACGGTTTACGGCAATGGCTGCATCAGTAAGCTGCAGCAAACTTTTAGTAAGGCGAAAAACAACCTGCAGCTGTTTAACCTGAAACTGTTTGTTGAACAAAAAGCTGCTTTCGTTTAGGGCGGTAGAAAGGCCGTTAGCATCATAACTGCTTTTACTTAGTGTAGCGTTGAAGTGTTGCACCTCCAGGTGATTGCCGTTAATGCCCTTTCGTACTGGCAAAACCGGATGGTGGTAGCTGAACGAACTATTGACAAAGGCAATGGTAGCTGCCCGTATTTTCCATCTTTTATTACTGGCGGTTGCCACGCCGTTGCTGATGCCCAGTGTATGGATATGCACGAAAAGAAAGCGCTGTGCTTTTTTATCGCTCAGGCTGAACCGCACCTGATGAAACGAAAGCTGCTTAACAGCGAAGTGAATGGGTTTACTGCCACCTGGTCCTTTTTTCTTTTTAGGTGCTTTGGCAAATGAATCAATTATGAATTGCAGATTGAATGCAGTATCATTTTGTTCGCGGCGAAGATGGAAGGTGGCGTTTGTAAGTTCAATCGCTGTTACGTCAACCGTGCCCGAAAGCAATTGCAGCGGCTTTATGCGAACGTATAACTCACCGGCATACAGCAGTGTGTCGTTATGCCGGTCAAAAACAAGCACCTGCTCCAGTGTGAGCCAGTTCGGCAATGCATAGTCAATGCTGCCAATTGAAACCGCTGTTTTCCATTTTTTCTGAAGATAGCTTTCTATGTTTCCCCTTAACAGCTCTTTTCCGGCGGAAGTGTGCAGGAAGAGGAGGAGGCCGGCCAATAAAAGAACCAATAATGCAAGAAGAACAGCTGCTCTTCTGGTCCATTGCAGAACGATGTTCCAATACGGCGTCATAAGCATCCACTTGCGGCTGTTTTAATAAACAAGTTAGCCCATCTGACAGGTATTCATGAGTATTTTACTGTTATATAAGGTGAAATAGAAGAAAAATTGAACAATTTTCAATCTGGTCTAAAACCACCATATGGCATCCACTTTTCCATTAATCAATATTCTCAGTTATCAAATATGCCTTGGTTAAGTCCACATGCACTTCTACTAATGGGACTAAAGTTTCTCTTTTGTATTCAAACCGTGTCCTACATTCGCGTAGGCCAAGCCGATGCAAACAAAGACGCCGTGGCTTACACACTTATTGCTCAATTCAACACGTTTATTGCGAATACTGCACACTTATAAAATAAAATGGATCAGATCTTTTCTTTTATATTAATGTATTTAATTTAGCGGACCATAAAGCAAACAAACATCTATAAACGTAGAATTATCAGTAAATAAAACTGAGCTTGTTGCGTAAATGCGCATAGTGCTTATGGAAAACTTACTATCTCGCGGATTCTCTCTGCATCAACTAGCTATTACAGGAATTATACTTTAAACGGCAAAGAAAAATAGACGATGAAAAAAATGTTATTAATGGTCATGGGCTGTGTTTTAGTGTACGTATATGAGGTCAAGGCCCAAATACCACGGGCAGCGTTAAATCTGCAAAGCCCTAACACCGCATCTCTTGGAATGTATGGAGAGGTACCTGTAAGTTATTTTACAGGAATTCCTAACATCGAGATACCGCTGTATACGCTGAAAGAAAATGGCATTGAAGTGCCTGTTACCATGCGTTACCACGCTTCTGGTGTGCGGCCTGATATGCATCCAGGTTGGGTAGGTATGGGTTGGGCTCTTGATGCAGGCGGAGTGATAACTGTTACTATTTTGTGAGATAATCCGATTATTATGAAAAAAATGGTGTTTTTGTCCTTTTATATCTGTATAATAAATGGCAGTTTTGCAAATTCTCTACTTACCTGCCGCACTACCCACGGCGGGCCCGATACTGTGCGTAAAATTGTTGACGTAGTTATTGCTTCTAATGAGCTTACGACAGGCATGCAAAATTTAGACGCTTTTGATGTGTATAACAATACCATGTACCTTGTTAATAAAAACAGGTTACTACAAATTGACCTTAATAATGGGGCCATAACCACTAATAAAAGCATAAACAATTTTTTAACGGGTTTACAAAAGAAAAATAAGTTTGTTTGGAAGCTTAAGGCGGGTAGTGATGGCTTTTTTGCAACGGTGTTTAATGAGTTGTATTTTATTTCCAACACTGGTATTGTTAAACCTGTATATCATGCCTATGGTTTTTTCCTTGCGTTAAATACTGTCAATGATAAATTATTGGTATCAACTCAGGATTCTGTAGAGTTGATCTCAAAAAGCGGGCAAAGCTTAAATGTATTTGAATTTCCCCTTGCTGCTAGTAGCGGATTTATACCTTCAACAGCTGGGTTACATTACAATACAATAGTAGAAGATAGCATTGTTGCAATTGAGGCTAATGGAATCAATGTCTTAAGTTCAAAACGTTATCCACCGATTGCGGATTTGAAAACAATAAAAGAGCCATTTTTATCCTATGTTTCAGATAAATATATTGTTGTAGTTCCTTATACTGCCAGAAATGTAATATACCTAGTTTCGAAGAATGATTTCCCTTACCGGATTTACAAATCTTTTCCGGTAAAAGGATGTACGCCTAGCGATAAGCAATTGCAAATGGAGGAAGGTACCCCAAAATTTAAAACTGCTTACGATGGGGGTCGCTTTTTCGTAGCTGCCATTGCGGGTGGGCATTTGCGAATATTTTCATTTACCCCATAAAGTTTGAATTCCAAGCATCGAGTGATAAATGCGCGTGCCGCGAAGCTTGACTGAAGATGAGACGCTAGCCCGATTAAATAGCCCATCCCGACCTTAGCCGGGATGGGCATTTTATTTTACATCCGCACCAATAAACTTTCCACTACATACTTTCCACTCCGCATACGCACCACATAACTTCCTTTGGATAATGGCTGATTGAAATACATAACAGCCGCGGGCGCTTTGTTATAACTGGCAACCACAGTGCCCTTCAGATCTATAATAGTCACCTGAATGGCTGACTGCTGTAACAACGTTGCATCATTCACGAAACAAGTGAAAAAAGCGCCATACACCGGATTGGGGGAGATGGTAAGGGTGTTTTTATAGTCATTAAAATTAACAATGGCTACGGTTGAATAAGAAGTAGCGCCATCCTGGTCAATTGATTGGATGCGATAATAACTGATCCCCGCCAACGGATTGGCATCAGTATAAGTATAGTTATTAAACGCGCCATTATTTGTGGGTAGGGTATGGATGACCGTCCAGTTGCTGCCGTTGCTGCTGCGTTGGATGTTGAACCGGCTGGTATTCATTTCAGCGGCGGTTTCCCAGGACAATACAACCGATTTATTATTTTTTGTGGCGGTAAACGATACCCATTGCAACGGAAGGGGATTCAATCCGCCGGTGCTATTGGCCAACACAAAATCACTGAAAGAAGTAAACGCGGAGCTGGTAATACTGCCGGTGCCCGCAGCGCTGCCGGTTCCGCCAATATTTAACCAGCTGCTGCCATTGCTTTTGGCGATCCGTAAATTGGGTGCATCGGTAACACCATCATTGGTATAATTGATGGTCACCGTAGCTGATGATACGTTGGCGTTGTTACTGCAGGTAATGGTATAATAACGCATTTTTGAAACCCTGCTTAAAGTAGGCGGTAATGACCTTGTTGTTGGC
>CBIMFG010000385.1:0-5206 GCA_966243125.1 uncultured Niastella sp. | reverse complement strand
TCCTTTGCGGTTGAAAAGCAGGCAAAATAAATGAAAGGTTTAACGTGCCTTTATTGATATATACATCCCATAGATCAGGCTGACCCGCTAAACTGAGTTTTTTATACAAGCCGGTATATTTCCGGTGAAACCGGAGCGCATCATTCACATGTGCGGTTTTGGCGCCATTGACCGCATTATGTTCCCTATGAAAAGAGAACATGATCCTTTTATCCAGTACAAAAGTTGTAAATAATGTTACGGATGGCTTTTGAGCAAAGCGGGCGATCAATTTACCCCAAACAGCCAGGTGAGAATGAATAATGAGATCGGGTTTTTCTACTTCAATTTCCCTGATCAGAAAATCTAAAAGCGTTTCTGCAGAATCGATGAGAATATTGCCAAAATCAAAATATGAAGTACCGCCGTCGATCTTATCGGAATAATATCCGTTGAAATTTGAGGGGTATGGTTTAAACCTGAAATCATAATCGCCCGCAGGCTTAAAATCATTGGTATTGTAGTATACAATGTCAATACCAGAGAAAGCTGCCTGCTGTAATACGGGGGTCAGCGTTCGGCTTACACTCACAGAGGGAAGACAGAAGAATAAACCTTTTGCCATGCTATCAGTTTATGATCTGCCGGTCTTCCTGCCTTGCAGTTAATTTCTCATGAAGATATTCGGCCACACTGTTAATGCTGCTGAACAGGGAAGCACTGATCTCGCTTTCCTCGAAGCTTATTTCGAATTTCTTTTCAACCAGTACTATAAAATTAATGATGGCAATTGAATCAAGACCCAGTCCATCATCATACAAAGAAATATCATCGCGAATGTCACTGGCATTGATATTACTATCGAGATCATTTAAAATAATATCTCTCACCATGTCTTTAATGGTGTTTACATTCAGGACCTGCATATAATTTAAGATTAGTTTTTAGAATTCAGCTTACCAAATGGGCGGGTAAAGGAGCGTTTACAGCCTGGGACGGTTGCATATTCCGGTAATAATCCCAGATCTTTTTATTGGGCATCTGATCTTTTAATCGCCATACGCCCGACCAGTGAACAAAACAAATTTGTCCGCCGGTTTTACGATACAGTTTACCGTTTATAACCTCGCTGTCATTTTCACCACCCCAATACTCATACAATACTTTTCTGTGCTTTTCAACATCGCCCAGTACACACAAACTGGTATATGGTTTACCAGCAGTAACTATCATGTAGTTCAAAAAAGGCTGTTCCATACAATTGAACTCCATGTAATCTTTTAGTAATTGGGCTTTTTGAAAACCCTGTCTTACCTGGTCAATATTTATAAAACCTTTTTTTGAAACAATAAAACCGGTATTGGCGGCATAGGCAATTTGTGTGGCATTGATCATGCCGCTTTTTTCAACGCCATCTAACCATACAAACTTCCTGATTTCCGGGATGTTTGAGGTGGCGGTTAAACAGTCATGATCATACAGGAATTCAAATGCAAAAGAAAGATCATCCAGCACCACCGTATCAATATCTATATAAATAAATTCGTTGAACGGACCTTCCCAGATGGCAAACTTCCGGTACTCGGGCCGCACATATTCATGCAACTGAAGACTCATTTGGTCGCATTCTTTCAATAAGGCTGTGTCCTGAAAGACCTCAAAATTATAGACGTCTTTTAGTGCTACTATTTCATCAACCTGCTCATTGTAAGGAATAAAACATAAGGGAATAACAGGATTATACGCTCTGAAGCTGTTTAAAAAGGCAATGGTAAAATCGAGCATGTTATTATTCGACAAAAAATAAACACCCCTGGTTATCATATAATCCTTTTTATGGTACTGTAATTTTTCTTTATAAATAATCGGTCAGCTTTTCCATTATGTAACCGGGGCATTTCCTGAACGAAAATAAACTCCTCAGGAACAGCGTAGCGGCCCATATTGCTATTGCATGTGGCTTTTACCAGTTTCTCATCAGGTATTAGCTCATCTGTTATTTCACACATAGCCATTAACCGGGGTGTTACTCCATTTACACTTTCACCTTCGAAAACAATTACCTGTCTGAAATTATCAAACAGGCTTTTAAGCTTTGCCTCCACTTCATCAAGAGAAACAATAAATCCCGACCGGTTAACGCAGTTATCAATTCTGCCCGAAACAATAAAACCGTTCTGCCTGGTTTCGTTGCCGGCATCCTTTGTGCGGTAATAGCCCTCACTGGTAAATTCAGGAAGAACTATTTTCCCTTCCCGGTTAACGTATCCCTCAAAACCGGCATCATGCTGAACCAAAATCTCGCTATAGAGACCCTCGTTTATCATTATCTGCACACCTTCCAAAGGATATACTGCTCCCATAACTCTCGACTCAGCATGTACATCACCTGGTAAGGAAGTGGCAATAGCGCCTAATTCGGTACAACCATACAGATTAATGAGTGTTCCATATCTGGATTCAAAATTCCGGTGCGTATGAGCGTCTGTTTTTTCACCTGCTGTTATATACCTCCTGCACCCGGAAAGATCTTTATTCAGGATCAGGATCATTTTAGTGATGGCAGGGGTAATGAGCGTAGTGTGGGGCTTAAAAGCAGCAATATGCGTGAACAGTTTTATTACGTTATTCTTTTCAATTAAACGTACAGCAGCTCCGGCTATTAATGCAGGTAATAACCCCGCGCCCAATCCATACATGTGATTTACAGGCACTGTAACCAGCACGCGGGAGGCAGCATGAAAAGAAAATCTGTTAACGCACTTTTTAGCATTATTAATAAGATTGCTTCCCTTATAACAAACATACTTTGCCGGCCCGCTTGAACCTGAAGAAGCAAAAAAAACATAACCAGCACCGGCCGGTTGAACGGCTTGTTCTTTTACAAAGCCTGGATTGGGTTGCAAAGAAAGGGATGCCATCACATTAAGACCATCTGTATCAGCTGTTAAAATAGTATCGCAAAAGAAAGGGATACTTTTATCAGTAACGCTATTGCTTGAATACAAAAAGAAATTTATCTCTTCAGCCATCAGGTAAAGTATTACTACTGCCTGTAATACGCTGTTTTGCATACATACACCCACACAATCCATTTCATTTTTTTTGTAGTTCTCAAAAAATGAATCCACCTGCTCCAGTATACCGCTCAGCGCAGCATACGTTATCGAAGAATGCTCATCGTTAATAGCATTTCCGGCATCAAAACCGGTTATAATATTTTTATGCTTTTGGTATCCCATACCCGTACTAAAGACTCTTCGTTAAAATATTCTGAGATTGATCCTATTTTGCGATCGCCTATACAGTAATCATATTTTTTACAGATCACCTCAGAGAACTGTACATTCAATTGCCCGGCTATTGCTTCGTCTAAATTGCGGGTAACCCTGATATTTATTTTCCTGATAAGCGCTTCCTCATTATGCAGATGAAATATTTTTCCAATTGGCATAAGCGTTTCGCTCAACAACCGGTATTCCTCTGCCTTTAGTTTCTTACGATGCAGCTCGCTAACGCAGAACAGCACAGGCATTGACCCAGATTCAAAAAAAAGCTTTACGGTTCTTTTAATCACTTCCTCCTGTGCCTCTTTGATCTCAATCTGCGATTCGAGTAAAACTTTTAACGGCTTTGAACTTAATGATTCCAACAAAAAAGTAGTTGAATCCTCCAGGTTAATAATCCTGCTGGTTAAATCGGGGGCCTCACCCATAAATATGTAGTTTGAATATCAGAAAACCGGGGATGCTGGTAGAAAGTATAATGAAGATATAGCTACCGCTACAGTAAAGTGCATCCCTTACAGCGTGAATAGGTTTATTTAGAAACTTACAAGCAATATAAGAAGATAACTTATATAGACGCTGGCTAACGTTTTTTTTCGTAGTAGCAGCAATTGCCATTTCGGTTTTTACTATTTCTTGAAAATTGTAGCTGGAAATAAAAGAGTATCTTACATTTATAACCGTTACGTGTAAATGTAATATTTGAGTTTACATTTAAATTTAAATCGCCATATGAACTATATAAAGATTGCTTTCCGTAGTATCCTTAAAAACAGTGGCTATTCTATTATTTATATCATCGGCCTGGCAGTAGGTATTGGCATAGCAATGATTGACGGGCTCTGGATCCATGACGAGCTTTCTTTTAATAAATCCTTCAAAAACTATAAGCGCATTGCCCAGGTAATGCACCACGACACCTTTAATGGCGAAAGGTATTCCATGATCTGGAATCCATATCTGTTTGGCGATATTCTTCGTAAGAACTACGGGAATGATTTTAAACACGTGGTGATGTCAACCTATCCCGGTCTTCATATTCTGAAGTACAATGACCGCACGTTGAACAGAGATGGCAATTATATGGAGAAAGAGGCGCCGGAGATGCTAAGCCTCAACATGCAAAAAGGGTCATTAGATGGATTATTACATCCTTATTCAATTTTGCTTTCGGAATCTGTAGCAAAAGCAATGTTCGGAAATGATGATCCTATTGATAAGATAATACGTTTAGATAAAATTGCCGATGTTAAAGTAACCGGTGTTTATAAAGACCTTCCCCATAACTCAGATTTCAAAAATCTTACATTCATCGCCTCCTGGGACCTGCTGCTGGCTTCCTTTCCTGGCATTAAAGCCGACCCCGATCCCTGGAGCAGCAACAATTACCAGACTTATGTTCAGATAGCCGATCATGCAGACATGGATAAATTATCAATCGGCATAAAGGATATTAAAAAAAACTCACTGGATAAAGTAAGAGCAGACCTGTATAGATCTGAAGTGTTTTTGCATCCGATGAGCAAATGGCATTTGTATTCAGAATTCAAGAATGGCATTAATACAGGCGGACGAATAGAATTTGTTTGGCTCTTTGGTATTATTGGCTTGTTTGTATTATTACTTGCCTGTATCAATTTCATGAATTTAAGTACTGCCCGTTCTCAAAACCGGGCAAAAGAAATAGGCATTCGTAAAACGATCGGCTCTAGCCGCATTCAATTAATAGTTCAGTTCTTTACAGAATCGCTGTTAATTACCCTGCTTGCATTTGTGCTGTCAATTGGCCTTGTCGTACTATTCATTTCGTTCTTTAATCAGGTAGCCGATAAAGAGCTTTCTATCTTATGGGGCAATCCCTGGTTCTGGATCCTCAATTTGCTGTTCTGCTTTATTACCGGCTTTGTGGCCGGCTTGTATCCATCGCTTTATTTATCGGC
>CBIMFG010000384.1:0-5209 GCA_966243125.1 uncultured Niastella sp. | reverse complement strand
CTTTAATAAGAACGATTTTTAATATTTTAATTTTTTAGTATGAACCTGTATGTTTCAAACCTGGGTTTTCAGGTTAATGATGATGACTTAATGAAATTATTTGCTCCATATGGTCAGGTTACTTCTGCAAAAGTAATTTTAGATAGAGAGTCTGGCAGATCACGTGGTTTTGGATTTGTGGAGATGCCTGTAGATGATGAGGCTCAAAAAGCCATCAAAGAATTGTCTGGTAAACCAGTTGAAGGAAGATCTATCTCTGTGTCTGAAGCACGACCCAAGACAGACAACCGCAATTCATTCTCTGGCGGCGGTAACCGTGGTGGCGGCGGTAACTATGGCGGTGGCCGTGGCAACAGATGGTAATCTGACTCCCCAAACTTATAAGCCATCCCGGGTACTTCGGGATGGCTTTGTTATTTTATAGCTACATTTGGTTTTTGATAACATGAACAACGACCCCGCACTTCCTTTACTTCGTTTTTTACAATTATTCAGAAGCGTTACTGAGCCCGAGCAAACGCTCATCAGGGAGCACCTGCAGCCACGATCGGTAAAAGCAGGCGATGTATTATTGCATATGGGCGATAAAGCGCAGGAATACTTTTTTATTGCGCAAGGGGTATTGAAGATCACCACCAATAATGAAAAAGGAAATCCGGTTACTCAGTTCTTTCTGAAAGAAAACCAGTTCTGCACCATCCTCAACAGCTTTCTCAATAATGTGCCGGCCCATGAAAGTATTATGGCCGCCTGTGATGGCGAGTTGATCGTTTTCTCAAAAAGCAAATTGTTGAACCTGTATAAAAAGCTGCCCTGGCTTTCGGAATTGATTGGCAGTATTTCGCAACAAACCCTGCTTGATAAAATACAGCTCAGAAATTCTTACATGGGCGAAGACGCCACCACCCGGTACAAGAAATTTATTACCCGTCAGTCAGACGTTGCTTTACGCGTTCCCCTCAGTGATGTAGCTTCTTATTTAGGCATTACGCAACAGTCGTTAAGTCGCATCCGCAAAAACATTCGCTAGTATTTTTTACCATTTGGTAAATACTGCGCCGGTTAGTGTTTGGAACTTTGTATTCATAAAATAGTTAAACAATGGATACAGTAACAAAAACATTAGCAGGCAAACAGGTAGTAATATTAGGTGGAAGTTCAGGACTGGGTTTAGCTACGGCCAAACAGGCGGCCCATGCAGGTGCATCGGTAACTATCGTTTCAGGTAATCAAAAAAATATTGATAAAGCGTTGAAGGAGTTGCCGGCTGGCAGCAAAGGTGTTGCCGTTGATCTTCGTAAGGAACAAAACATCAAAGCCATATTTGAGCAAAGTCCTGAGTTCGATCATTTGGTATATACTGCTGGTGAAAACCTTCAGATGATCAATATCAATGAAATGGATATCAACAATGCCAAAGAATTTTTCACCCTTCGTTTTTGGAGTGTACTGGCTGCCGTGAAATACGGCGCTCCTAAGATCCGCAAAGGTGGTTCTATTGGGTTAACCAGTGGTATTGCCAGTCAGCGCCCCGGTGCGGGTTGGTCATTGGGCGCCAGCGTTTGTGGTGCAATGGAAGCATTTGGCCGTTCTATGGCTGTAGAACTGGCGCCTGTTAGAGTGAATGTAGTAATGCCAGGTGTAATAAAGACCAATTTGTGGAACAGCATGAGCGAAGGTGACCGCAACAACCTGTATACCGCAGTAGGCAATGCATTACTGGTAAAGCGGGTAGGGGAAGCCGAAGAAATTGCACAAACATTTATTTTCTTAATGCAGAACCAGTTTGCTACCGGGCAAACGTTTGTTATTGATGGAGGTACGGTGCTGGTTTAAGGTATAAGGTATAAAGTTTAAGGTGTCCTTAAATTTTGAGGTTTGTAATTAATTATAAACTTTAAAATTCGGGGACACCTTAATTGTAACGTATCTTGCGAAAGCTAATACGAAATAAGATGAAAGTACTTTCCATAGTTACCGGCTTATTATTAACAGGTGTTATTGCACAGGCGCAATCCGATTCGCTGCGCGTGATAAAAGCAAACTGGGCAAATAAGAAACTGGCCAAAGGTGTAATCTGGAAATCGACACACATTGAAAACAATGAGTTGTTCAACGCCAATCAGGTAATCAACATTATTGAAGTGGCGCCCAATAGCAAACGCGTTCAATTGCACATTGTGCATTCCGATTCGCTGGAAACAACTTCGCAATTGGGGCAGCACGCCCATGCGTTGGCAGCCATCAATGGTTCGTTCTTTAAAATGCGCGGCGCTGATCCGGATTATAGACCTGATCTGAAAGGTGTACCTAAACTGGAACGGTCTAAACTAGATCATAACCGTTCGGTGGTATATTTACGCGAGAACGATTCCCTGATTGCACCCAACGTACCTGGCAAGGAACCTAAAAGGGAAAGACATAGCCAGGGTTCTATCGCCATCAATGGCAGCGACTTCTTTATTGTAAAAGGCGATTCATTGAACCTGCAATCTGAAAATAACATCAAGGCCCGTGATGTACTATCTACTGGCCCCTTAATGATCATGGATGGAGTTGATCTGCCTATTCCCAATGATAAATTTTGTAACGACCGCCACCCGCGCACGGCCATGGGGGAGAAGGCCGATGGAACTATTGTATTCCTGGTAGTGGACGGGCGCGCCAAAGAAGCTGCTGGTTTTAGTATTCCTGAGTTACAAAAACTAATGAAATGGCTGGGCTGCCGCGATGCCATCAACCTCGACGGCGGTGGTTCCACTACCATGTATGTAAAAGGGCAACCGGATGCAGGCGTGGTGAATTATCCATCTGATAATAAAAAATGGGACCATGCAGGTGAGCGTGAAGTAGCCAATGCCATTGTGATCACCGCGCAGTAACGAAATATAAAAGATAAAAAGCGCAGGCTGCTCTCATTTACGGGAGCAGCTTTTTTTATATATGTGAAGGGGAACTTAATTTCTATTGCTAATAGCGGGGATTTTATATTTTTAAGATCCTTAAACCCCGGCCATGAAAATAAGTATACTTCATCTTGCTTCTTTATTACCCATCTTACTCGCCAGTTGTAGTTATGAAAAGGTTGTATTGAATGAACGGGACAAAACATACATTCCTTATAAACATAATAGGCATGAACTGGTATTTGTGAATGAAGATAAAAAGTATGATACCCTTGTATTACATAAACAGTTGGGCCAACCTTCCAATTCGGAATTTTATTATAAGAAACACTATTTAGGGGCTACAGATACAAAGCGCTCTTACCTGGAATCCTATCAAACAAATGTTAGTGAAACATTTGACCGGCAAAAAGCAAAGGCACCCGGGGAACCTTCTATAAAAAGAATGCCGTTTGTGTTTGCTTTTAATAAAAATGAAAAAGATTCATTGATCAATTTATACTTTTCCATTGATGGCCGGTCAACCGGGTATGTATTCTTCCCTAAATGGCCAACTGATACACTTCGCGTTGGGAACAGGTTGTATAAAGATGTGATTACCTTCGACAGCTTGAACTGGAGCCTGCAGTATGGATTGATCAGGATAAATGAAGAAGGTGGCCGGCACTGGGAACTGGTAAATTAACTCTTGCAAAAATCAGAAGGCCGTCAATCAGTTGCCCTGCACAGAAATAATTTAGCCTCCGATTTTTTGGAGGCTTTTTCTTTTAAACCATTTTTCCTACATTTGATCACTAGAATAGAATAGGACAGTTACGCTTCAGCCTTAAGCTTGCTATTATGAACGATGTATTTAAAGAGATCTACGAAATGGAAGGGGTGAGTGGCCTCTCAAAGCACGATCAGCTCGTGAACGGGATCCTCAACGCCATCCAGAACAAATCGCTCGCTCAGGGCGATATTTTGCCTTCAGTAAATAACCTCATCAACGAATTTGGATTTGCCCGCGAAACCATTGCCAAAGCCTACAAAGACCTGGTAGGGCGCGGCGTGGTGGAATCGAAGAACCGCGTGGGTTTTTATGTTTCCAACTGCGACGTAAAACAGCACCTGAAAGTGGCCCTCGTATTATTCGCTTTTGACGCCTTTCAGGAAACCTTTTACAAAGTGTTCCGGTCGAAGCTGGTCAGCTGAGTAACCATCGATGTTTTCTTTCACCATAATAATATTGATGTACTCGACAGCACCATACAAAGCATTCGAGGGCGTTATGGGATATATGTGGTAGCGCCCATACCGCATAAACGAACAGCAAGTATTTTGGAAACGCTGCCCATGGATAAATTCCTGATGATAGACCGGTATGAGAAGATAAACAATGACGATTATTCCTACATAGCCCAGGAGTTTGAAAACAGCAGCTACCGCGTGTTTGAAGAGCTGGCCGATACCATTAAAAAGTACGATGGAATGATCTATTACCATCGCCCGGCCGCAGATACGCCTATAGAAATACTAACTGCCTTTAAACATTTTGTAAAGGCGTATAAAATAAAGCATGAGATCAGGGCCGAATACATTCCGGGTACGCTGGAGAAGGGCAAAGTGCATTTTACCATCAATAATACCGAGCTGTGGAGCATGTTGAAAGACTGTAAGGTGAAGAAACTGAAGCCGGGAAAAGATGTAGGCATTTTGTCGCACAACGATGAAGTGGTGAAGGAAATTATTTTTGATGGCATCACCACCTATGCGGCCGATTTTAAAATGATGGCGGAGAAAGCCGCCAATTTTGTATTAACACGAAATAAGATCCGGGAAATAATTCCAACTGTGCTTATCCGGCGCAATTCGCTGTGATGAGTTTGTAACCAATGAACATAACTGGATTTGCTTGCTTTTTGCTTTTTCTGGCACTTGTTGCCGTGATTGCCATTTATAACACCAGAAAGATGCGCCTGAATACCACAGCGGCCTATTTTATGGGCAACCGCTCGCTGGGCTTCTGGATGGTAGGCTTTTCCCTTTTTCTCACCAACATGAGCTGTAATGTGCTCATTGGGGAAAATGAATTTGTATATACCAACGATATGTCGGTGATGGCCTGGGGCCTGAGCTCAATACTGGCCATGATCATTGTTGCCGAATTTTTTCTTCCTGTATATCTGAAAATGGGCGCCATTACCACACCTGATTTTTTAGGACAACGGTTTGGTCCCCGGTTAAAAAAGTTTGTAAGTATTTTCTTTCTGGCCAGTTATGTGGTTAGTTTAATACCAACCGTATTATATGGAAGCGCGGTT
>CBIMFG010000383.1:0-5211 GCA_966243125.1 uncultured Niastella sp. | reverse complement strand
AAAGGCATGGGCAATTTTACAGAGCTCTCATTATCCGACCTGCGCGCAGGGTTTGAAGGGAAATTCTGGCCCCAGCTCAATACGGTACAGGCGGCCCTGCCCTATTTGAATAAGAATGGCAGCATCACCCTTGTTACCGCCATCTCCTCAGTAGCGCAAAAGCCAGGCACTTCCGGACTGGCAGCCATCAACGGCGCCCTGGAATTAATGGTACCCATATTGGCACAGGAACTAAAACCCATTCGCATCAACGCAGTATCGCCAGGAGTGGTTGATACGCCCTGGTGGAGTTTTGCACCCGAGGAAGCCAAACAACAGGCCTTTCAACAATTAACAGGTAACATTCCCGCGGGCCGGGTGGCGCGGGCAGAAGAAATTGCCGATGCTATTGTATTCACCCTTGCCAATAACTATCTAACCGGAACCGTGATCCATTGTGATGGTGGCTTTAGCTGCTAACTGTACAACACGCAAGCATGCCCTCATCGGGCATTTTAAACACTACATCAGACATTTAGGATTAAACAAATAAAATTCAACCCATTGAATATGCGAAACAGGTGTAATGAAAATCAAGGATGGCATAATGCTTGTTGTTAAACCGACCAATAAATTGATCCTATACATTTTTTTCCCGGATCAATGAGATAGGAACGATTTTAGTGGGGTATCATTAATCCATCCAACCTTTCCTTACAACATTGAGATTGCAAAGGTGCTGTGCGACCATCTTTTAGTAGCAGAGTTCCACTTACATATTGCTGATCTGATTTGAATTGGTGCCTGGCACGAATGTGTCAAATTGTTTTTGTTCATAGTTCAGAAATACACTTTGAAAAACCATCGCATCCCCTTAGCGGGATCGGTTTCCAAAATTCCGGAAGAAGCCACCAATGTCTTGTGATCACTGGTAAAGAGGCACCCGCCATGCGGACGCCTCTTTTTTCTTTTTGTTAGCCCCATAAAAAGATATAATATTTGCAAAATCAAGGCGTTAACCAGGCAATTACGCAATGGCCCATTATGCAGCCATTGAACTGTATAAAACCGTTTAGATGAAAAAGAATAAAAACGTACCGCAGGCGGGTGGTACAGCCAGTAAGAGCACCCAACCGGTTCAACCACCACCGGCGGCAACAACTGCTCCTAAACAGCCTCCCTCCCCAGCTACAAATGGTTTTAAAGCATTTATATTATTGGTAGCCTCCATTGTTGGCTTGCTTATATTTTTCGGGCTGGAACCCAACAAAATGTGGCTCGATCAACGGATTATGCCCTATTGGGAAGACTATAAAGAACAAAAGCTGAACCTCGACCTGGAGGAACGTAAAATGGCCCGTTACCAAACTGATTATATCTTCGCCAGGAACGTGACCAGCTTTTTTGAAAAAAGGGGTTCTGCAGCCAATAAAACACTGGTGCTTGTGCCTTCTTCAGATTACTTCAATGCACACGGGTTACAGATCCACGTGCCGGAACCAGCCGTATTCTACTACTTCACCGGTTTAAAAACCATTTGGGCCAACAGCCCTGAAGCAAACAAAGCCAACTGGTACATTACTGCCCGCGATGGCGGACTGGTATTTGACAGCGTTACCAATCAACAGGCTTTACAGGATACGATCGCTTCCTTTAACAAATACAAAATTTCCTTATGAGCGGCATAATGATCATTCTATTGTTAACGATCATACAGTTTATAGCAGGGTTTGGTATCATCAACTTATTTAATATACAACTGAAACCCGGCTTGCTTATAGCACTGGCTATTTTATTGGGAGTGGCGGTGTTTTCCATCATGCCCTTTATTTTACAGCTGGCCTACATTCCACTCACATCAGCTAACATATTCATTTCCATATTTGTAGCCTGCATACTTTTAAATATTAAATTTAAATCAGGCATTGCCCGGTTAAAAGAACTGAAGGCTAATATCCGTATCAGGATCAAGTTATACGAGATACCCTTTGTGGTTATGATCGCCTTTATAGTTTTTGTGAGTGCCTGGCGTTGTTTTTATTTCCCTCCTACCCCGCGCGACCTTACTTCTGGCGCCGAAGTAATTGCAGAATACGCCATCCGCGAAAAAACCATGATCAACTCGGTTTTCAGCGTTAACCTCGAATCCACCAACAACGTTTTCAAACCACCTTATATAACCTGCTTACAGATCATTTATAAATATGCAGGGTTTGAATTTGGACAGGTTTGGCTCAGCACTATCGTGGCCTGTTTTCTTATCTTTTTGTACCAGGCGCTTACTGTAAGCATTCACCGCATATTTGCCGGGTTGCTGGTGCTGTTTTTTATGGCCATACCCGAAATGTTTGCCTATACATTTATGGTACTGTTCGATTATAGCAATGCGGTGTTCTTTTTTCTGGCCGTCTGGTTCCTGTATCAGTTTTTCCAGAACCAGCAACGCAATTACCTGGCTTTTGCCGGTTTGCTGATGGCCATCGCCACCTATATTCGATCTGAAACCCTTATTCTGGCCTGCTTAATGGTGCCAGCCATTGTTTGGTATCACTGGAAGAATAAAACAGGAATTGTAAAAGGACTGATCAGCAGTGCCTGGTTCGTTGTACCTTCTGTATTGGCTTATATAATTTCGATCACTATTTACATTGGCCACTACCTGCCGGCTAAATACAATATTGAAGGGTTGGTAAATAAGAACCTCAGCGATCTGTCGCCCTTCTTTACCCGCTTTTCTGAGATCAACAACAAACTGATCTTTAGCGATATGGGTGTTGGCTACTATGGCTATTTCATCTACTTCTTCATTTTACTATTACTGTTGGAAGTAGTAGTAAAACGTAAACTAAGCGGCGCCACCCGTAACTGGCTGTATGCCGTGCTGGTAATATATCTTGGTTTCCCGCTTATGGGCTATTTATTACCCCTGCTCGATCTGAATAATTCAACCAAAAGAGGGTTGTTTAAAATATTCCCGTTAATGTTGTTGTATATGGCCAATAACAGCCTGCTGGTAAGCTGGTCGCAGAAGATCACAAAGTGGGAGTCGAAGGTTTAAGGTATAAAGTATAAGGTGGTTACCGCATTTTGAAGCTCACTGTTAGTTTTGAACTTCAAAATTCAGCAACCACCTTAAACCTTAAACTTTATACTTTAAACTTACTTACCTAATCCTCTAAATATCTTCGATTTCGCCAATCCCATTTTATTAAAGAAGTATTGAAAGCTCACGCGTAAAACACCCAATCCGTAAATTGAGCTCCGCTTAAAGTTAATAGAAGAAGCCTCCTCAAAATACTTGGTGGGACAAGTGATCTCGGCTATTTCGTAGCCCTTGTAAAAGATCTGACCCAACAGTTCATTGTCAAATACAAAGTCGTCTGAGTTATCGTTATAGGGAATCGACTTCAATACATCCTTATGATAAGCCCGGTAACCGGTATGATACTCAGACAATTTCTGGCCCATCAGAATATTCTGCGTCATGGTCAGCATGCGGTTGAACAGGTATTTGTACAGGGGCATGCCGCCTTTTAAAGCACCCTTGCCTAATATGCGGGAGCCCAGTACAACCGGGTACACCTTATTAGCGATCAGGGAAACCATGGGCGTTATCAAAGCAGGAGTATACTGATAATCGGGGTGCAGCATTACAATAATATCTGCGCCAATTTCCAATGCTTTATTATAGCAGGATTTTTGGTTACCACCGTAACCTTTATTTTTCTCGTGCCGTATAATGTGTTCAATACCAATTTCGCGGGCAACTGTAATGGTATCGTCTTTACTGGCGTCATCAACAAGGATCACTTCATCCACTATGGATCTGTCGATTTCATCATAGGTTGGCCGGAGTGTTTTAGCTGCATTATATGCCGGCAGCACTACCACAACTTTTAGTCCTTTAATCATACTAATATATACAAACTATCAAAATATAAAGGGAAACCCCGCACACAAGGCGGGATAATCCGGCAATAATAAAGCATTTATGGCACTTTTTCAAGGTATGGAACACTTGTTTCCTTATAAACTGCCACTGATCTTTTCAGCAAAGCATTTCCCATGGCGCAATCGAGGCATTTTTTAGCATCACAATAATGCCCTTTTAATTCAAGCAGCGCCTGCGAATCGAAGGCGCTTTTATTTACGATACCCAGCTCTGAAAAACTATTGGTAATGGCGTTTACTTCGGGCTCAAGTTCATCTAACCAGTTCAGTGCCCGGTTCTTATATTGCTCTTCGTTATGCAATAAACCATAGGCAAACAAAACCGGCACCACAGTATTGATGATAAGCGTATCAATCATTTGGCTACCCAGCTTTTTGGGCCGGTTAAGCGAGCTCTTCTGAAAGGTATAATGCTCATTCCAAAACTCGCTCGCCGTAACAGAAAGCCAGTTTCTGATCTCACTCAGTTGTTTGGTTTCCTTGATAAACGCAAACAGGTGGTTCGATTGGAACAATAGCCCGGCCAGTTGCGCCAACCGGATAGTGGGAAAATTAACCGGCCGTGTACGCAAAAAATGTACTGATTGTCTTACAGGTTGTAGTTGGTACTTATTTTTCACATGCAGGTATTCCCGTTGCAACCCAGCTGCATACTCGTCTTCAAATTCCCCCTCCAGCAAACCACATTGGCCAAACAACAAAGCTTCCAGCACCGGTAATTGATTTTTGTACCGGGCCAGTAAGGTTACCGGTAAGGTTTTAGCCATGGCCTCAAACGGTTCAAAGTTTAAAGCTGCTCCAAAGTTGCGGGCCAGCAGCCACCAGAAAGTTTCTTCCCAATGTTGATGGGTTTGCAGCAGAAAAGAAAACACCATGGCCGATTTGCGTTGCATGCGTTCGGCCAGTAACCTTTCCCGCCACGAGATCCAGATAATACGCGAAACCTCCCTGATCTGGTTTCCGCAGGCAATAAAGCCAGCATTGTCCATCCAGTACCGGTATTGTTCCAATAGCAGCACAGGCACCCTCGACTCCATAGAAAAAACCGGTATCCGGGTGTCTCTTTCCGGCATGTCGTGTTCCCATACCACATGTAACACTACATTGTCGTAGTTACGGTCAAACTGATGCGCATGTTTGAACCAGTCAGAGGTTTTTACATGCACTTCAACATGCCCTACCCATAAGGTATCTTCAATTCTAATTTTAGCTTCTAGAAAATCGGGACCCTGGTTGGTATTATATCGTCCCGGATGAATTACCTGAAAGGTATCACCATTA